>CAZLSF010000001.1:0-45902 GCA_964562245.1 uncultured archaeon
GATATTCTAAATATTTTTAAAGTTCTTCTTATTGCAATGTCATGATTATGATTATCTGGTGTTTCCTGAATTCTTTTAAAAATTCAATTTTATAAGGATTGGTTCGTAAATATCTATAATATCCTGTAGTGTACACAAGCTCAAGTGCCGGAATTTTTGGAAAATGATTTTCTCCAAATTCCCATGCGATTCTCCAATTATTTTGACCAAATTGATTATCCTGGTTAGAATATAATTTATCACTCCTCTTTCCGAAATACCCCAGTCTTTCAATAGTTTCCCACAGCACAATTAATGCAAACTTATAATTCATCATCTATAAGTAAACTAATTTAATCAAAATTTACTGAAAAGTACTTAGATTGTATAGATAAATTGCAAAGGGATTAATCTCCAAATATCTTACTCCAAAATCCTTTTTTCTCCTTTTTCTTTGATTCTGCTTCAATCTTCTTATTATAATCATCAATTTTCTTTTCTGCAATTTCTGCGGCTTTTTTGTTGTTTCCCACGCCAACTGTAAGTCCGACACCAACGATTATCACTTTCTTTTTCACTTCTTTCATGCTTCTCCATACTGCTTCATCAACAAGAGGTAGAGCTTCTTTAATCTCTTTTTTCATTGGCATTAATGCCTGTTCAGATTTCATTTTAACTATAACTCCGTCAACAGGAATATTTTTATTTGTGAGGAAAGTCTCTGCAAAGAATCTTTCTGCTCCTCTTGGACCCATTGCAAATCCAACCCCTTCCGCAACTGATCCTGTTTTCTCGCTTTCAAGAGCCCCGCTTGCATCTATTGTGATTATTTTATCTATTTTGTTCTTTGCAACAATTTTCTTGATTGCTTCATCAATATTTCCAAGGTTTGCCCCGGGACCATCAGCTTTTAAAATAAAGATTTCTTTTCCTTTAATTTTTTTCTTTGCGACAACAGTACCTTCTGTGATCTCTTCAGTTTTTGAATCGCCGATTATATTTGCGGCGTAAAGTGGACCTATGCAGTCTCCAACAGGAATATTATTTATCAGGGCAGGAATAGAACTATATAATGCTTTCATCTCTTTGTCAATAAAAGGAAGTTGCATTTGAAGTATCATTCCTATTTGGAAATTTTTTGTTTGTTTTACAAGTTCAATATAGTGTTTTATAATTTTTGTTACTTGGTACAAACCAATTGTGTGTGTTATACTTGCGGATAAATTTTTCCTGTATTCTTTTGAAAATCCTTCGGTTATATCATCAACAAATAACTCAAGTTTTTTGTCGTGCCTGTTTGTAATGTACCTGATTTTCTTTGCAATGCCATTTGGGTCTATAGTATCCGGTTCAACAACAAAAGTTTCCATTACCCTGTCTATACTGGCTTTTAGCTGTTTATTTGTAAGTTTTGTTTTTTTATCTATTTTTTTAAGTATTATCTTCTGAGCTTTTGTGGTCATTTCCTCATAACTTGCGGCTTTTGAATTTAATAGTGAAAGAATCTGGTATAGCATGATTTTTGGGAAAAAGAACATTAATACAATAAAAAGCACGAAACTAATTATGTCAAATACACCACCGAACATTATATTATTTGATTAAATTAAATATAGTTCAATTTTATTATTTTTACTTTAGATTACTCTTTTGTTTCAGGTTTAATTTCGGATTTTTTCTTTTCTGTCTTGGATTTTTCAACAACTTTTGTTTCCAATTTATCTTTATCTTTTGTTTCAACTTTCTTTACTTCAATTTTTTCTTCTGTTTTGGTATCGACCTTTTCTTCTGTTTTGGTATCGACCTTATTTTCTTTTATATTAGGTTTTACTCCTTTTTTAACTTCTGTTTCGACTTTTGTTTTGGGTACAACTGCTTTTTTCCCTGTTCTTTCTTTAAGAATTACCTCAAGATGCGCGGCTTTTATTCTTGAACCTATATTTCTTTTGTGCCTTCTCCTATGCATGTGTGTTCCTTCCAAAGGAGCTATGTGCAAAATATACATATTTTTAGTATCAAGATTCTTAAACTCTGCATTCTTTTCAGCAGATAGAATTATATTAAGGATTTCTCTTGTTGTTTTAGGGTAATATCGACCCCCAATGTTCTTTTTTGATTTCAAAACATCTTCAAGGAACTGTTTTGCCACAGGCAATCCAAGACCTCTTACTGATTTACACACAGGTTTGGCGTTTTTAACCGATATTCTTAGGTTATTTGAATAGGCTTTTGCCACATTATCCCCCTCAACTTTTCTGCTATACATAATTATTTCTTAGAAGCGCTAAACTTTGTTCCCTTTGAAGCGCCTATACCAGCGGAACCGTGTTTAAGTGGTTTCCTTGTCAATGCAAATTCTCCAAGCCGGTGTCCCACAGATTCTTCAACAATATCAACTGCAACAAATTCTTTTCCATTATGAATTCCAATCTTGTGTCCAACCATTTCAGGCAAAATTATCATACTTCTGCAATGGGTTTTAATAAATTTTCTCCCTTTTTGTTCTTTAAATTTATCTAAAGTGATTAATAACTTGTTTTCTTCTTCAGGAAGACCTCTCCTAAATTTCCTTCTTATTTTAGAAGGCAATAACTCTATAAATTCCTCCCTTGAGAGTTCTTTTGGCTTTTTTCCCCTATAAATAAAGTCTGCCATAATTAAGAATAAAAATTAAATAGTTATTAAATTGCTGATATTTTAATTATTTGGAATCTTATGTATGAATCTAAAAAAATTACAGGAATTTCTCGGTTCTGGCGGGGATTTGGTTGAATTACCAGACTATTTTTCAATTATTGTGAATGAAAGAAAGTTTGAGTTTAGAAGAACTCCTAAGAAAGCTCAAAAATTGCTAAAATACCCAAGAGAAAAGTTAATGGAAGAAATAAAATGGCCCCAGAATGTGGGAACCTATGATATAGGAGATGTTGCAAACCCTGTTATGTTAATCTGCCCGTCGCAAGACAGGGAATTGCAAGAACATGCAATTTATGCAGGAGTGTGCGCAACAGGACCCTGTTTAACCCCAAGGGGAGTCGAACTCCTGATAACAAATACAATCTCAAACCCAAATATAAGATTTTTGATTCTTGCTGGAAGAGATTCAGGGCATTTAACTGGGGATTTAATTGAAAATTTAATATTGAACGGAGTTGATGAAAATAGAAAGGTAATAGGCACAAAGTGTCCGTCGTTCCCTTACCTGCCAAACCTGAGTTTAGAAGCAATAAACAAATTCAGGGAACAATTAGAGGTTATAAATTTGATTGGTGTTTTTGATCCCACTTTGATAACTCTGATAATAAGACTTTGCTTGCAGGAACCAAGTAATGCTTATGAATTAACCTATGAAGAAAAAGTTTCACCTCTATTTAAGCAAATCAAGAACCCAAAGAAAATTACTCATACTTTATTTGATAAAGGAACTGAAAACAAAGAACCTATGGTGTTGTCTTATTCTTTAGTGGACTTGCAGTCCCTGCCTTATGAAGCATTTTCAACAACAGGAACCACGGTTTACGCTTCCACAGTCGAGGAAGCGCATAGAATACTTGTTGACTTTTTAAAAAGAGCCGGGGTGTGGGTAAAACAAGAAAGCAATAGGATGGGTCTGGATGTAATAGCAACAACAATTGTTGTGGAAAATCTTGAGCAGGGTCTTTATCCAAAAAATTACAAACCTGTGGAATGGGTTGATTCTGATGAAAAAATGAAACAATATTTAAAGGCTTACGGTGTGTGGAATTATTTAGTTCCATGGAGCAATGTTGTGTTTGATGAAAGTCTTGATAAAACAGTTCCTTCTATTCCTGACATGAAATATCTTTCTTATTCTTATGGAACCAGGATTACCGCAAAGGGAATGGATTCATGCAAAAAAGAAGAGAAAGAAGGAATCATAAAATTAGTGAAATCTTTTCAGGAAAAGTATTATGAAAAAGTTCCTGACTTTAAATCAATTCTTAATTTTTACCATGATTTAAAAGAGATTCAAAAACAAAGTTTTAATCAATTGCTGGCAGTTACCAAAGCAGGCTCCATTATTATTAAAGATAATATTACCGGGACTTACAGGCCTTATTTACAATTGCACGTTGCGGATGATTTAAGACCTATTGACCCGAGAAAAATGCATAATCCTTGTTATTGTATGTTTGTTCCTTTTTTCAGGAAAACTTATTATAGGGAATATAATAAAGATGGAGTTACACGCAGATTTTTAGTTCCTTCTTTAAATGGTGAAAAAGAAAAAGATTTAAAGTATGATTGGTTGTTTATGCCTTCAGCTTATTTAAGGGCTCATGACTGGTTTGCTTTTCCAGCGAATGTCCACGGATCTTTAGCCATGGGGAACTTTATATTGCAGTACCTTGAAAAAGAAACAGGGAAAAAAATTCCATGGGGTTGTTATTCACATCATGCTTCATCATTGCATCTTGTTGATTATTCTCTTGATAAAGACCTGATTGAAAAACTTAACAGGACTTTGCCTTCAGATAAAAATTGAGAAAAACAAGAAGAATATGAATAAAGCAAGCAGGGCGGTTAATGCAGTTCTTGCACTTCCAACTACAAATTTGCTGAGAAAATATACTAATGGGGTTAAGACCATAAATGCAATTATAACACCCGAAGGACCGCCAACAGTAATTCCATACGCAAGGGAATTGATGAGTTGTATAAATAATGAAAAAACTGTGACAATGGTTGTAATTGTATTTGATAAGATTACATAAAAAATCTGGAATAGAATGGACAATGGCGAGTTTACCATATATTATTTATTTCTTAATGAGTTATATAAAATTTTATACTTCTCCCAATTGTTTATATTGTTTTGAATAAACTTAAATACAAGTAAGACTGAAGTTTATATTATATCAAGGAAGAATACAACTATGAGAAACTCGTTTAAATGGAAAATAACTATGATAATGTTTGTTAAAAATATATTTTTTATCTGAAGCAATACTATTTGAGAAATAATTCTAAGTCCGGGTTTTCTGCGGATAAAGAGGGTTTAAATGGAAAGTGAAATAGAGAAAAGAAGAGAAGACAGATTGTGGTATAAACTACGTTAATGTCGGGCACAATCTATTAAACCTATATACAGGTTAGTTCTACCCACAACCCTATAGATAAAACAATTAATATCAATAAACAAATAACCCAAGTTTGATTTTCTTTTCCAAAATTACAGTTTAAGATATTAGTATTAATTAATCTTTGCAAAAGCCTCGTAATTTCTGATAATTATTTTATAACATCCTTCCCAACAAAATCTCTCAAAACTTTTGGAACAATTATTGAACCGTCTTCCTGTTGGTAATTTTCAAGGATGCATGCAATTGTTCTCTCTGTTGCAATCGCTGTTGAATTTAATGTATGAACTAATTCTTTGTTTCCCCCATGTTTTCCGAATTTCACATTCAACTTTGCTGTCTGAAAATTAGTACAGTTTGAACATGATCCAAGTTCTCTATATTTTTTCTGCGCAGGAAACCATGCTTCCAAATCATATTTCTTTGCAGCATTATCATTTAATTCCCCGCTTGCAATATTCACAACCCTGTAAGGCAATTCCAAAGCCTGATAAATTTCCTCTGTGTTTTTAATTAATTCCTCGAAAATATTCCAGCTGTCTTTTGGATTGCAGAAAACAAACTGTTCAATTTTGTCAAACTGGTGAACCCTGAAAATTCCTTTTGTATCCTTCCCATGGCTACCGGCTTCTTTCCTGAAACATGTTGAAAATCCCGCATATTTTAGTGGAAGAACTTCCTCCTCCAGAACTTCTCCTGAATGAAGTGAAGCAATTGACTGCTCACTTGTTGCAATTAAATAAGAATCTTCGCCTTCAAGTTTATAAAGTGTTTCCTCAAAATCAGCAAGTTCCGCAGCGGCTTTCATATATTTCTTGTTTATAAAGAAAGGCGTTAATATAGGAATAAACCCTTTTTTAATAAGTCTCTTGATCCCAAAATCAATTAAAGCAAGATTTAACAAAACCAAATCACCTTTAAGAAAATAAGTTCTTGCTCCTGAGATTTTTGCCGCTCTCTCAAGTTCTGCAAATCTTTCAACAAGTTCAGCGTGCCCTTTTGGTGTAAAATCAAATTCCTTAAGTTCGCCAAAAGTCCTGACTATTATATTATCCTCTTCTGTTGGGGCAACAGGAACACTTTGGTCAAGAATATTCCCAATTTTATATCTGTAATTTTCCCTTTCTTCTTTCAAGAACTGAACTTCCCGTTCCAGTTTAGAAATTTCATCATCTATTTTGCTTGCATTAATTATTAAATCTTCTGTTTCTTTTTTTTCTCTTTTTAACTTGCCTATTTCTTCTGAAATTTTGTTTTTTTTGTGTTTTAATTTCTGGATTTCCTCTAATTTCTCCCTCCATCTTCTATCATATTCGATTACTTTATCTACAACAGAAACATCCTTAAATCTGTTTTTTTCGCTTTTTTTTATCAATTCTGAGTTTTCCCTGAATAATTTAATATCTAACATAATTAAATAATTTTAAAAACAATTTAAACAAAAACTGCTAAAATCCTTTAAATAATACAATTAAGAAGTTTGGGTGGTATTTATTTCAGACAGAACTTGTTCCAATAAAGTAATATTTTCAATTATATATTCCACATTTAATTCTTCAGCTTCTCTTTTATTTAAATGACCGGATAATACGACGATTGGAATCAGACCAGCTGCTTGAGCCATAATAACATCGCCTTTAGCATCACCAACAAGCACTGCTTCGTGTGGTTTGATATTTTGAGTTTTCAAAATTTGTTCAACCATGTAAGGATGAGGTTTTTGTTTCTCAACATCATCAATATCATAAGAAGATATTATTTGTTTGAAAATATCTGGAAAATCAAATTTAGGTATTACTTTATTCTTAAGAACCTCTGGATTAAGGCCCGTTGCAATACATAAGATATAATTTTTTGATAACTTTTTTAATAATTCTATTGTTCCCGGAATCATGCTTAAACTATCTATGAAAGTATTTCCAAATAATTTAGATTCATAAATTTTACAGGCTTTGTCAAGTAGTTCAGGATACTCTTTAAGAAGTTCTCGCAATTCCTCACGATGAGATTTACTCCACTTCGCCATAATCCTATTTCTCTCTTCCTTTGGATCTAAATATATATTTAAATCAGCCAAAGTTTCGTGGTAGCACTTAAAATATCCTTCTTTTGACCCTAAAGTTAATACATCGTCCCAATCGAAAACTATTAGTTTAATCATAAGAATATATTAAAATTAATTCTAAAATATTAATATTGTATCTTACAAGATCTCAATTGTAGTATCCCAAAATAATTTCACCCCCAAAATACCTAAAATTGACTTAATATTTGCAAGAATCAAACATCCTCAAACAAACGGAAAGATTGAAAAATGGTTCGATATTTATCAGAAACACAGATGCAGGTTTAACAGGTTAGAAGACTTTATTAACTGGTACAACAACAAGAAACCTCACATGAGTCTTAGATTCAATAAAGCAGAGACACCTTCAGAAGCATTTATCAGAAAGATAAAAACAGAGGTCTGGTTGGGTTTTGTGAAGCATTGGTTTTAATATGAAGAGAGTAAAATATATTATAGAAAAGGGTGAAATAAAAACGGGATATCACATTACAAGATCTCAATCCAATAGTTAATTATATTTCCTTTTTAAATACCCGTAAAATACCTCTCTCTTAACAAGTGTATCAAATAAGTTATCTTCTATTAACTCCTTATATAAACTCATATCCTGTTTATCATATTCACCTCTCACAAAATAAGGCGTATCTGAATCAGTGTAAATTCTGCAAATATCATAATCTTTAAGATTTGGGGCATATTCTTCAATAATTTTCCTGAAGTTTCTCTCAAGAAATTCTCTCGCGGCTATCTCATGCTTGCATTTTCCCGGAACCCTACAAATTCCCTTGCTATAAAGTATATAATTGCAACTATGAGCGGAATTATTTATAGGTTCTAAAATATTTCTGGTCTGATCTGGATTATCAACTCTTTCCAGTTTAAACATCACATCATAATTCATAAAGTTTCCGCTTTCTGAAGGAACTTTTAATACAATATCTAGAGTGCTCCCGTTTTCACAGTCTCCCCCAACCCAAGTGATTTTTATTTTATTATTTTCAAGGAATTGTTCTGCTTTCGCAATATACCAAGGGTCTCCAAATAAATCCACCTCTTCTCTTCTGATTCCAAAATGTTTCCATGAATTATATAAATCTCTTCTCCACCTCACAGCTCTATCGTGTTTCATATTTCCACAAAGGATAGTTTAAACTTATAGAATTTAACTTAATCCCAAATTCATTATACCTTGCTTCAGATCTTTCAAGAATTATTTCTTTTCCATTAAAAAGTAAGTTTGTTCCCTTCTCGCAAGCAGTGTTTAGCAGCTTTTTATAAGTTTCATCTAAATAAGGATAATTCTGGATTTCTGCGCCTGTTGGTCCTGCAACCACATATAATCTGCCCTGCTCCTTATATAATGTGCCTTTAATTGAGATATACTTATCTCGATAATCAGTACTGAACCTATCCAATACTCTTTTTTTGGTTTCTCCTATATCCGCCATAATTTAGTGAGTAACTTATTTTAAATATTCATTGAAAATATTTTATAGCTAATTTTTAAGTTTATTTAATCCATAATCCAGATAACCTGACACTTCCTGGTCATATTCAATTGCACCAACAACTGCTGAATAAGCTAATACTCCGCCAGCCAAAGCAATTGCCGAGCCAGGAAGCTGCTCTGTAATAAAATCTGCGGTTGATCCTAAACCACCTACAACAATAATTTCTACCACTCTATTAAAAACGTATCCCCTGCAAGTATCCACTCCCCAAATAGGTTTAATACCTCGCAACTCATTCATCCTTTAAATAATGTACTGTTTTCAAAGAAAACAAGTGCGCTGCGAACTGAGTAGAGCGAACGGTGGGTATTTCATTTTTAATTAAAAATACTCTGATTTTTTCGAGTAATCTAAATATTTACCGTTCAAGAATGTCGAGATGAACTTTAAATTTGTTTTCCAGTTTATCAATTCCTTTCCCTCCTCTACCGATTAATTTTGCAATTATTTTTTTATTAACATAAATCCTAAAATCTGTTCCTGAAATATGTTCTACTGCAACATTTTTATCATACTTGCTGATCTCCTTTTTTATCTGCTTGATTTTTTTCCCCACTTCTTTTTCATCAAACTCTTCAATTGGAATAACAATTATTTCGTCCCCGAAAGAATATATTTCATACTCAAGTTTTCCTGTTTCAAATGATCTAACTTCTATAATAGGTCTTGCAAGGTCAGAATCTCTCATCCCTGTAGGAACTCTTACTATCAAATCCGTGGAATAAACTTCTTCAATTTTACCGTCCTTTACAAAAATTATTGTATCCACAATATTATGAAGCATCCCTAGTTCAATTTTGTTGACAAATCTCTGGATTGAATCAATTGGTTGGGAAGCGTGAATTACACCAACCATTCCAACGCCTGCAAGTCTCAAATCACTGAAAATCTTAAAATCAAAAGAAGTTCTTATTTCATCAAAAATCGTGTAATCTGGTCTAACCAATAACAATATTTCTGCTGTTTTTGCAAAGGATTTTGCCAACGGGGCGTATTGGGTGATTTTTTCATTCACCTGTAAATCCCTTGGCTGTTCCATAGTCTTTACAATCTTATTCTGTTTCTGGTAAAATTCAGCCAGACTTGCGGCCAATGTTGATTTGCCGCTTCCTGGAGGACCTGAAATAAGAATGCCTCCAGCCTCATCGGTTATTCTCTTTTTAAGTTTCTCTGAAAGTTCATAATCATCAATATTCAATTTTGCTATTGGTCGCACAATAGTCATCTCCTTGTCATCTGAAAACGGAGGTCTTGTGATTGAGATTCTCATATCCTTTATCTGCAAAACCATGGCCCCGTATTCCTCAAATTCAACAAAAGCGAAATTCTTTCCCCGGATTTCCTTAAGTACGCTGGATGCAAGTTGTTCAAATTTTGATTTTGAAAGTTTCTCTTTTCCAACTTTTTTTAATTCCCATTTGCCGGGGTGTCCTCTTTTTGCTAAAGTAACGCAATTCACCTTAAAATGCAAAGACATCGTATCTTTCGTGAGTAATTCTAGAAATTCAAGCTCTGCTTTTTTATGCGCAGTTTTAATGAATTTTACTTTTACTCCAAAAACTTCCGCAACAAGAGCCTGCACAAAATCTCTTGTGTATAATGTTGCTTTGTGTTTCTGCGCAAGTTCCCTTATCAATGCATCAATTCTTCCTTTCTTTGCAAGTTTTATTTCTTCTATTGTTGGCTTCCTCCCCACAAATTCAAGTTTCACATTTCGTTTCCTTAGTTCTTTAATTTCTTCAAGACCTAAAAAACCAATTTCCTTTCCTTTGTTTGCCTGAGCCTGAAGTTCATCAATAACAAATTCAGGAATAAGAACCTTTACTTTTTTTAATTGTCCAATATCAATTAATTCAGTAAGCTTTTTTGAAATCAATACTGAAGTATCCGGCACAATTAATTCTTCTTTTCCAAAATTCATAATTTATCTAAATAAATTAAAAGATATAAAGAAATTAAATATTATAAGGTTCTACTGCAGTTTGGTCTATCAAAAATTGCCTGAAAAGGTTATTATTTTCTACAATCAAAACCTTGTTTGTTTTCTGATTCCTGTACCAAGCACTGGTTCTCTTATTTTCATTATAACCTAAATAATCAAAAAGAGCAAAGTCAGTGCTAATACCATAGGGTTCAAATCTATCTAATATATAGGAGTCTCCTTTTTTTATTAGAAAATAAAAGTTGGGAATATCTTTTTTTAGTTCTATCAATTCTTTTTTACAATTTTCGGGGAGTTCTGTATTATCAAACAAAAAAATATTTGCTGGAACATACATTGCATCTAATATTTTTGTTGATGAAGGTAAATAAAGGTTCTTTCCACCTTCTGAAATATATTTGTCATAATTGTCTTTTAATGTTCCTCGTGTTTCCCCATTTAAAAGTTCTTCCAAAAAATCCTCTGTCAAAATACCAAACGTGCTCCTCCTGCTTTTTGGGACTAATTTATGCAATTCCTGAAGACCCTCATCACAATCATATTCCTTCCAAATTTTTCCAGATTCACAAATATCTCTCAACTGTCCCTGAAAACCTCCATACCGTTTACTCATAATAACAAGAACAATATATGTAAATTATTGCTTTCAAAAGTATTATATTATGTACCTTAACATAAAAGAAGGTGAGTACCTCGTGAGGCTTGCAAGAAATTCAATTGCGCACTATCTTGAAAGTCTTCTTCCAATGACTCCCC
Organism: uncultured archaeon; assembly: GCA_964562245.1. Classification (GTDB taxonomy): domain Archaea; phylum Aenigmatarchaeota; class Aenigmatarchaeia; order QMZS01; family QMZS01; genus QMZS01. The sequence goes on from CAZLSF010000001.1 coordinate 11,359, forward strand.
CAAAACCAGACTTTCCAGAACTACTTGAAAAAAGAGGGGTCTTCTGCACACTACTTAAATATCCTAGCGGGGATTTAAGAGGATGCATTGGTCTAATTGAATCTGACAAAAGCCTGATTAATGGGGTTATAGAAACAAGTTGTTCCGCAACGCAAGACCCAAGATTTATGCCTCTGACTTCTGAAGAGCTGGATAAAATTATAATTGAAATAACAGTGTTAAGCAATATGCAGAAAATTCTTGTTTATCAACCGAGGGATTATCTAAATGAGATTGAAATTGGAAAAGACGGGTTGTTTATTAAATATAAATATAGTTCCGGGATTTTCCTTCCACAGGTTCCAGTTGAACAAAAATGGGACCTGAAAACTTATTTATGCGAACTATGCCTTAAAGCCGGTCTGGATGAAGATGCATGGATTACAAAACCTGTGGATTTGTATAAATTCCAAGCACAGATATTTTCAGAGACCGAGCCGAGAGGAAATGTTTTTGAGAAGAAATTGAAGTAGATATTTATATTTTTTTGAAAAACTGAGACATAATAAAAAGAAAAATTTTAGTGACTTTCTATAAAAATCCTGATTTGGATGGCATAGTATGTGCTTCTTTATATGCAGAATATTTGCAAAAAATGGCATTGATGCAGTTTCCAGAAGTTTTGGAACACCTCATAGAAAAGCTCAATTTGTAGTTAATAAATTGTTGTATATTAATTTCTAAGAAATTTATGTTGGCGGAAATTTCAGGTGTAATTGAGGAAATTAAGAGTAAAGATTATAAGAGAATCCTAATTCAGGTTCCAGAAGGATTGAAAACCGAAGTTAAAGAAATTGCGGATAAAATTGAGAAAGAATGCGACGTGGATGTTTTTATAGCGGCTGAACCCTGTTACGGAGCATGTGATTTGCCTTTGGAAGAAACAAAATTCTTAGATTGCGATGTAATTGTTCATTTTGGTCATTATGATTTTGGGGTTAAAACCAGAATTCCGGTAATTTATGTTCCTGTTGAGATTGATGCGGAACTTACTGAAGAATTGAAAAAAGAGATTGAAAAAATTAAAGAAAAAAAAATAAGCATTTATTCCTCAGAACCTTTCAGGAAACTTCTTGATTTATTTGGAGATTACTTGGAGGATATTGGAAAAGAGGTGGTTAATAAAAAAATAATACTCGGGTGCTCAGAATATGAACCTGTGGGAGAATTAAATCTATTTATCGGATCAGGGAAATTTCACCCCCTTGCTCTAAAAGGAAAAACTTATTTTTTAAATCTTGAGAAAAACCGATTTGAAGATTTGAGTGGGGAAATTATGAAAGAAGAAATGAAAAAAGCCGCAAAAGTTTCAAAATTCAAAAATGCAAAAAAAGTGGGTATTCTTGTGTCAACTAAACCCGGGCAGTTTTACAAAAATTATAAGCAACTTGAAGATAAATTCAGGAAACAGGGGAAAAAAACAAGGATTTTAATATTTGATATGATTACAAATGAAAAACTGATGGGGCTTGATTATGATGTATATGTAAATACTGCGTGCCCACGGATTCTTGATAATCCTTTTGACAAGCCTGTTGTTAATTTAAGGGATTTATCAATTTAATTTAGCTCTCTTCTTCTCAAGCAGGTCTTTTAATTCCATTTTCCAGCCCTCTGCTCTGGGTTTGATGTACTCCAGTTTTTTCTCAAATTCAGAATCAAGGTCAAAATTATATACATTTGCAAGTTCCAAAACGCAAATTAAAACATCCGCAATTTCTGCCTTTAAGTCTTCTATATCCTCTGTTTCCTCGTAAATCTCCTTTTTCATTACCTCATTAGCAACTTCCCCAACTTCTTCTGTTAAAGCAACAAATGAAGCCAATCTTGGGTGTTCTATTTCTCCAAGCAATTCCTTAATCTTTTGTTGGGCTTGATGAATGTCCATAATTTATTGGATTAAAATATATTTCAGTTAAAAAATCTATTTATAATAGATATTTAGTTGATAATTAGTTTTGATTATTCCCATTGTCTAATAACAACAAATATTTTTTTGGAATAATTATAATTATTTAGAGTTAATAATTTTCTTATGTTTTTTATTTATTATTTTATCTTTGCCTTTCTGAATTCTTATTTTAATTCTCACCCTGGTTAACAATATTCTTCGCTAATTACTTTAATCCCGTTTATTCTTAAAAACACGAAAATAATCTTATATTTAATAATAATCTGTGGTTTTATTACACTTTCTAAATTTTTCCATAGTGTTTCTTAACTTTTTCTGGTAAGTAAGAAAAACTTTTAATACCTTTCCACCAATTAGTTGAATTTTGTTCTTTTAAAATAGCTCCAAGCCTCTTTGCGGATTCTGTTTGCAACCTCTCAATTTGATTAACAATCCAATCTTCAGTTTCATATCCTTTTTCTAAGAGTTCTTTTGCGATTGTAGCCAATTCAAGTAAATCAGCATCTCTTGCAATAATACCTGCTTTATCTTCCGCATGTTCAAATTTCTCCCAAAGTTCAAGAATTTCCTTACCAATATCTCCAAGTTTATTAGTTTGTTCTTTAACTGCATTTGCTTCATCGCCTTTTATATATCTGCTTGCAATCTTATTTATATCTCCAACCCTGCATTCTCCGATTTCGTGAAAAACAGCAATTGTGCAGACTTTATAAGGGTCTTCATAATTTTCAAGTTTTGCCAAGATAAAAGCAATTTGTGCAGTTCTTAAAGTATGTTCTCCTATACTATCCCTATCTTTGACCCCTGCTAACCTTAATCCATCATGACTAATAAATCTCTGTTGCCCAAGTTCAAATATGAAATCCCATATATTTTCATCTTCCATGATTAATTGATTTATTTTTTAAAATACTGGAGTCGCCCAAATCATAACAGATAAACGGTGTAAAATTTTATATTCAGATATATTATAAAACTATTTATAAATTTACTGGTAATTTTATTCCAGTTTCTCTTTTAATGGGGGAACAATCTGTTTTTTTCTTGAAACAATATGTTCCGCAAACATTACATTGTTTTCTAAATTGCCATTGAATATTTCTTTGGCGAGATTAATTTCTTCATCTCCCACCAGATATAAATAAGTGTTTTCTTTGATAATATCTACAACTCCAAAGAACAAATAATCCAAACCCTCTTTTTGTTTTTTGTTTTTCAACGCTTTGAGAATTTCTTCTTTCCTTTCATTGACAGTTTCAGGAACAACTGTTTCCCACACCCCGATTCCGACTTTTGATTTTCCCATCTCAAAAAATTTATAATCTTTTTCAATTATTTCAGTTGTTTCAATTCCTTCCAGACTGGATTTTGCCTTAAACATTTCCATTGAATAATTTTCCAGATTTAATCCTGCGATTTTATTTAACTCCTCAAGAATTGTTCTATCTTCATCTGTGGTGGTTGGTGAATTCAAAAACAAAGTATCTGAGATGATTGCGGATGCCATCAGACACGCAACTTCCTGGGTTATTTCCAGATTTTTTTCTTTCAGTATTTTATATAATATTGTGCATGTACATCCGAGAGGTTCTATTCTTGCGTAAATTGGCTTTGAAGATTTTAATCCCCCGAGATTGTGATGGTCTATAACTGCAAAAAGATTGTTTTCATTTATGCCCTCGATAAGCTGGGTTGGTTCTGTAGTATCAACCAGAATAACATTTTCTTCATTGACTTTTTCCAATAATTCCGGTAATCTGATTGTTGGTTTTGCGATGTGATCTAAAACAAATTTAGTTTCATTATTTAATTCTCCGGCTCTCTTTGCGACTGCGTGATGCCCGAACAGGGAATCGCTGTAATATGAAACTATCATTGAGGATACGATTGAATCTGTATCCGGGTTTTTATGCCCTATTACTACAAGTTCCATAATTTACATCTTTTTATTTATTTCTATTGATTTAATGTTATCTTGCAAAATAAAAGTATAATTTAAGGTTTTTCCCAATACTTAAAGGTTTTCTGGTAAATTGTATATGGCAGATAACATAAAAGGAGAAGTAAAATTCTTTAACGACTTCAAAGGCTTTGGATTCATTGCCGGAGAAGATGGAAAAGAATATTTCGTACACAGCACAGGTCTTAAAGAGGGAATAAAAATAAATGATGGAGACAAAGTTGTGTTTGAGATAGAAATGGGAGATAAAGGTCCAAAAGCAGTAAATGTTGAAAAGGACACTTCCGAATAATTCTAAATTTGTGAGTATAATTTTGTTTTAAATTCGACAAATAGAATTGAAATAGTTTATTTTTTAAGTTGTTTTTGAAATTCAAGGTAAGAATAAATAATCGTATATATGGCAATTAAGATTGGGGGAAACATTTGGCAGAGTGGTTATTGGAATATTCATTATAATTTCAATTAACAATAATGGAACTTTATAATTTGCTGTTAATTATTCTTCTCACTTTCATTCCAACTCTCGAACTGAGGTTTTCAATCCCTTATGCTTTGCTTATATTAAAAATGAACCCTTTAGTTGCATTTTTTATCATAATAATAGCAAACATAGCAATTGGCGAGATAATATTTTATTCCCTTAATACAATTCTGCCTTATGTACTGAAAATAAAGATTTTTGAGAGAATCTACAATAAATGTGTAAAAAGGATTCAGAAAAAAATGCACAAACAGGTCGATAAATATGGAACAATTGGTCTTGCTTTGTTTATTGGAGTTCCTCTACCAGGTTCAGGTGTATGGACAGGGGCTTTAGCCGCTTTCCTCCTCGGATTTAAAAGAAAAGAGTTTTCTTTGGCAAATATTGTTGGTGTATTGATTGCGGGTGTGATTGTGATCTTTGCAATTATTGCTGGGATTAATGGGTTTTCTTTATTTGTTAAATAATACCTTCGTTTCTAAAATTCAGGAATAATATACTTTTTTACAAAATAAGAGATAAAACCCTTATTTAATTTAATAGATAAAATGGTTATGAACAACAAACTTATTTTTGTCACACTGGCGTTTCTTCTGTTCAGTCTTGCCTTTCTCGGGTATAAACAAGTGACAACAGGTAGTTTTATTGATAAAAGCATTGATTTGAAAGGAGGGAACCTTCTTATTATTTCTTTCTCTGATGCAAATTATAATGAAATATCTAATTTAAGGGGTAAACTTCAAACCAAATATCATGTTAACACATATACAACAACAAGTGCAATTGAGACCCAATTATCAGTTGAATGTCCTGAAGATAATGTCAATGAACTAATAAAAGATATTAACACCACTCTTGAAATCAGAAATTACGAACTCAGTAAAATAGATCCTAAATTAAGCGCAGGGATTTTTAATGAAATAATCTATTCTGTATTTATTGCTTTCATTGCAATAGCAATCATAATATTTCTTCTTTTCAGAATATTTATTCCATCATTTGCAGTTGTCCTGTGTGCATTCTCAGACATTATAATCACACTGTTTTTTATGAATATTTTTTCAATACCTTTATCAATAGTTACTTTTACCGCTCTCTTAATGTCTCTTGGTTATTCAGTTGACACAGATATTTTACTTACTACAAGAACCCTTAAATTAAGAAAGAATTTTGATGACCAATATAAAAAAGCCCTTAAAACAGGACTTACAATGAGCGCAACAAGCCTAATTGGACTCATCTCTATTTTGCTTATAACCGGATTTTCATCTGTATTTGGGCAACTTTCAGCAGTCTTAATAATATCTCTTATTGTTGATCTTCCAAATACCTGGATTCAGAATGCTTCAATTTTAAGGTGGTATAGCGAAAAACCTAAACACTGAAAGTTCTCAGATAATCTTTAAAATATAATTAAGATTTAGGAAATCTATACGAAAAATATTGCATATTCTCTCAGGAAATGTGCCGGAAATAGTTCACGCAGTTCAAAGAAACCAAATTGAAAATACTTGTTTATAATATTGAAATAACTGTTTGCAGTTTTTTATTGTTTTTGGTATTAATAACTTGTTAAAGTAAGTGGTTTTAGAGGATTTTTATAGAGCCAAATTTTATTTTATAAAATCTGGAATTTTCTGGAATTTTATTTTAAGATAATACCCTAAAGATAGATTACTTTCAATTTGCAGTTGAATTATATGAAAGTTTTCTTGAAAAAGCTCAAATCAATTAATATTTAAAATAGTTACAATTACTTCTTAACTAATTCAGGCATTTTCAATGGTGGTGGCAACTGCAAATCATCCGCAATCTTCACACTCTGAATCATGCATTTTCTGAAGATGTAATTTACTATATACAATGAAACTTTTTCATCAATTTTCTTTTCTTTTTCCCATTTGGTTAAAATTTCTTTCTGGTTCTTGTCTGTATACAACAATTCACCGCCAAGGTTTATTTTTGCTTTTGTTGGTTCATATTTGGTCTTATATTCAAATTCTATTGCAAGAACTTTTGTCGTATTTCCCGCAATTCCGAGTTCTCTCTCAACAATATTTTTTATTTTTGGCAATGAAGAAGATATTTTCAACTCTCCTGTTGAAATTTCTCCTACAGATCCTTCAAGATTAGTTAACCTGAAACTCAAGATTCCCATATAACAAGATTAATAAAATTAATAAATAAGGATATATTCCAAAAAACCCTTTTTTAATGAATTTCAGGCAATTCTTTTTATTAAGTGCATATAACTTTAAGAAATAATTATTATGCTTCAGAATTATATTAAAAGAATTTATTTATCTTATGGTGAAATTGCAGAACAAATTTCACCTCATTTCAAATATGTATTGGAAGACCTCAAAAAAAGCGGATTGAAATATACTCTTGAAGAATATCTTTCCCTTGCAATTTTTATATCCTTGATAGTTTTTGTGGTTGAACTCCCAATTATAACTCTAACTTTATCTTTTTTTATTCATGTTGTTTTTGCTATTTTACTTTCCTTTATTTTCTCTTTTGCAGGAGCAATAATCATTTTTTTTCTTTTTACCACTTATCCAAAAGCGCAGGTCAGTAATTTAGCCTCAAAAATAGACAAAGGCTTACCTTTCTCTGTTAGTTATATGACTGCAGCAGCCAGTTCTGATGCTCCACCAATCACAATTTTTAAAGCAATTACAAAGTTAGATGAATATCCTGAATTAAAAGATCAGGCTCAAAATGTGATAAGGGATGTAGATGCTCTTGGGATGGATATATTAAGTGCTTTGAGAAGGGAATCAAAAAGAACCCCATCTAAAGAATTTAGAGATTTACTCTTTGGAATAGAATCAACCATAAGTTCAGGCGCGGATTTAACTCTTTTTTTAAACAGCAAATCAATTTCTTTGTTCAAATCTTACCAGAGAAAAATTAAAGCTTATGCTAATACCTTATCTATGATTATAGAAATGTATATTACAGTAGTAATCGTTGGTCCAATTTTTTTCACAATTTTATCAAGTGTAATGAGTATGATGGGTGGAGTTGAAAATGCACTTGCAATGCAGGTTTTGGTTTCTTTTATATTAATGCCCGCGATATCTGTAATCCTTGCTTTTTATATCAATATGGCTTCACCATGAAAACCAAAAAATTTTTAAAAGGAAAACTAACAAAAACTCAAGAGATTTTATTATATTCTGCAATAGGATCTCTTGCTGTCATCCTATTTGGGCTGGTTCTTTCTTTATCATTTGCCAACTTTAATATTTTGTTAAACTTTTTTGTTTTTGCGGTTTTTGTTTTTGTTTTACCGTTTTTCTTTTACAGATATATACATTTCCTGGAAATAAAAGACTGTGAAAAAAATATCCCTATATTTTTTACTGATTTGAAAGAAATTAAAAAGAGCGGAGTTTCTTTTCCAGAAGCAATTAAATCCTGTAAAGGCGATTATGGAAAATTAAATAAATATATAGAAAAATTAAAAAAAGATATAAGCTGGGGAATTAGCATAGATTCCAGTTTAAAACAAATGCAAAATAGTTTGGGTGAAAGTAAAGTTTCATCAAGAGCTATTTCAACTTTATTAGAAACTTACAGGTCTGGAGGAAATATGGAAGATATTTTGGAAACTTTAATAACCTCTTTGCTCAAAATAATGGAAAGTGAAAAAGACAAAAACTCAATGATGCAACAACATGTATTTATAATGTATGGTATTTTTTTGATGTTCGTTGGATTAATAATTGCTCTTGGAAATTTTTTAATTCCTATGTTTTCTGAAATGGGAGGAACTGAAACAGGATTGGGTAATATTCAATTAATGCAAGCGAAGTCTCCTTGCCTTGCTTGTTATGATCCTTTTTGTTATGGTCTTTGCGGTTATTATAACCTTATTGGAGGAATGTTTGGTTTTGGAGAGCCAAATTCACTGCCCGTATACTACAAATCCTTGTTTTTTACAATGGTTCTTATCCAGGGATTTTTTACCGGATTAATTGCCGGGCAGATCTCAGCAAAAAGTTGGTTGGAAGGAATAAAACATGGTTTGATTATGTTTTTCTTGGGATTATTCATTATAGTTATGGCAAATCTTGTTGGTTTCTTTTAAAATGATGAAAAATAAAGTTTGTAACTATAAATCTAAAAAGAGAATAAAATTGATGGTTACAAAGTTTAAAGGACAGGTAAATATTTATTTTATTATCAGTACTATTTTGTTCGTCTCTCTTTCAATTTATTTAATTTCGATTATTATAGAAATATATCCAACACATCAAAATGATATATCTTCTGATGTTTGGTATTCTAAAGCATATTCAGTTTCTGAATTATTAATAAAAGATTCTGGTTATCCAAAAGACTGGGATGAAACTAATTTTGAAAGAATCGGGCTTGCTTCTGAACCTTACTCTTTAAATTCAACAAAAATTAATGAATTTGAGAAAATATGTAATTCAACAACAAACTTAACAAAAATTCAAAAATTTAGAGATTCTTTTGGATTGGAGAATAATAATTTGGTTGTTGAAATTAATTATTTAAACAATACAAATATAATAAAATGTAAGCCTACGGGTGAAAAAGTTGGTGCAACAGCGCGTATAAAAAGAATTGCAACTCTAAATAATAAATTTGTAGAAGTGATTGTTTATGTCGGGTAAAAGATTTATTTTGACAACTGAAGTTTAGTTAAACTAAGTGATAATTTATAAATTAGTTGAGCTAATGGAATTTATTATGAACAATGAGGAAAAATTAATTTTGAGAGCAATTCTTTTGATAATTCCTTTAATCTTTCTCTCCTCTTTTCATTTTGAACTTCAAGTTTTTCACCAGGTTTTTTTTTCACATGTTATCTGGTTTTTGGAGTTATTTGGTATCAAATCTCAAGTTCAAGGATATCAAATAATAACAAAAAATTTCTCGTCAATAATAACTTTTGACTGCACCGGATGGAAACAGTTTTATATTTTTTGCACCTTAATATTCTTACCTTTAAGAATTAAACTTTCAAGCAGACTTAAAGGTTTATTATTTCTAATTCCTTTATATTTTTATAACATTTTTAGAGTGATTATTACAATTTATATTAGTTCCATTTCTTATTCCTGGTTTAAACCAGTTCATTATTTCTTATGGAATTTTTTGTTCCTTGCCCTGATCTTTATTTTCTGGTTTTTTTGGTATCAACACATGAAAAAGAATTAATTACAAATTATCCAGATAATTCTAGAAAAATCAAAATAAAAAATTCTCAAAAATGTTGGCAATTATAATTAAAAACAAAATAACAGAAAAATTATGAGGAGGCATTATTTTAGTCAAAAACAGGCTTTATTAATATGTTTTACATTAAGTTTTTTTCTTCTTCCAGCAATATCATTAGCAACATGCTGTACTGAGTTACTATCTTCTTGTCCATATGGAAATGTGGATGGCAATAGTTGTAATAATGTTAGTATCGGATCTTATTGTGAAGGTGATGGTGAATGCGGAACAGATAATAATGCAAATAATTGTAATGTATGGGATTGGTACAAGCGGGTATGTTGTGATAATGGTGTTAGTTGTTCTGTAGATGGAGATTGTTGTTCAGGCAATTGCGTGGATGGTTATTGCTGTGATTCTGCCTGCAATGGTGCTTGTGAAGCCTGCAATGTAGCGGGACATGAAGGAACTTGCACAGATGATCATTCTTTATGTAGTGGAACAATTTCTTCCTGCTATTGTAGTGGTGGAGTTTGCCAACCTTGTACTGACCCAGGAGGTTGCAGTTATGCAACTTGTATAGGTCATACTTGCGGAACTGCAGATTATGGGACATCTCATGAATGCAATTCAGCTTGGAAATGTTCTACATCTACAGGGGATGGTAACTACGGAGTTGGAAGCGGAAATTACAAATGCCAAGGATATTGCGATGGGTCTGGGAATTGTGATTACGCTGGAAACTGCTATAATTGCAATGACGATAATTATTATTATTGCGAAACAGGAAATAATAAATATTACCAGGATTATGATTGCTCTGGTGGAACTTGTGTAAAAGACACTCCTTCTTTTCGAAAAGATTGTGATGATTATGACGATGATAATTGTTGGTTAGTTTGTGATACTGGAACTGGAGATATAGATAGGTGGTGTGATGATTGGTATTGCAATAGTGGAACATGTAAAGATTCTGGAAATAACTGGCTCAGAGATAATCCTTATAGTGATTGTTCAGATACAGCAAGTGATAATGATGGAGGAGATAAACCAAAGACATCAGGAACTTGCACAGATTATGAACTCTGTACCTCTGGAGATACTTCCTGTCCCTCCACAGATTATCCAGATAATTGTGCCTCTACAACACATTTAGAAGAATATTATCCTTACTCCAATGATTGCACTTCAAAAGATTATTATTGCAGTGATTTTGAAGTTGCAGCAACAGACTCCTATGGAGATGATCCTACCTACACAGAAACTTGCTATGGTGGAATAGGGGCTTCTTGTTCTTCTAACCAATTTGTAACCTCTTCTCAAAGTGATTTTACAGATCACTGTACCGGAACTTGCGGAACAGGGATAGATTCTTGTTATTTTATAGAATACTATCCTGCTGATTCAGGAGATGCTTGCTCAGGGAATGATTACTGCAAACCAAAAAATTATGATGCAGATCATGAAAGCAACACTTGCAATGCATGTGGATTAAATTGGAATCTTGATTGTTCCTTTGGGGATTGCTCTCCTTCTGAATCTTCAAGCAAAGAGGTCGGTACAACTTACACTTATAATTACTGTTGTGGGGATGATGCAAGTGAATATGCAATAACTTGTTCCTGTAACTTAAATTCCTGTTCTTCTGACAGCACAGATGCCTGCTGCGCAAATTCAGATGATTGTGTCTGGGCAGGTGGGTGTTATTTAAATGGAAATACTACCGACATAGATTCTGATGGAATAGATGAATATTGTAAAGGTAATGAAAATAAATGGTATGCCTATCCAAATATTACTTCAATTTCTATAGATAAATCCCCAATAGACAGAGATGATGAAGTAGATAAATTTACACCTGACACTGAAATAAAAATTACAGCAGAAATTTATGATCAAGATAATAACGACAGGGATAAAGTTTATATAACTATTTACGAACCAGATGGAGTAACAATTGCAAAAGACCAAAGTGGAACATCTATAAATTCAAAACTTATGATCTGTTCTGATACAAATTCAAATCATTGGAGTTGCTATTATAATTACAACCCAGAAGATGGTTCTCCTATTAGAGATTATGATGTAAAAATAAAAGCTGTTGATAACGAGGGTTTGGAAGATACAAAAACAGAAAGTAATTTATTTAAAGTTGAAGATATTTATTTAACTAATATGAATCACTATGGAACAACAAAAGATTTGCACATAACAGGAACAGCAAAATATACAACTTATGATACTACAGTCTCCGGGGCAAATGTAAAATGCTATGCTGAAGACAAAATTTGTTCAACAACCACAGATGGTGGTGGAAACTTTGATTGTAATATAGGGGAACTAAACAAAAATTTTGCACAGTATAATACAATAAAAACAAACACTTTTATCTGCGAGGTTATGGATATTTATAATATTGCGGGTAGTAGGACTTATAATATAACTATCGGATTGCGGGCTACAACTCACACCTGGAATGACACAACCCTTTATCATGATGAAACAGTAAGTTTTAATGTTACTTTTAAAAATGTTGGGGATTTAACTTTTGCAATGGATGACTTATATTGGGAAATCAGTTCTGAAAATGGAACCAACCCGGAAATAAACGAAGATTGTCATAACACAGGCTGGGTAGATGCATGTGGATATTTAGGGAAATATGAAGGAGATCCGCATAATTCTTGTGGATGTTATATTCAGTTTGACCAAAACTTGGTTCCTGGAAACACAGTTACTTATTCTGGTTCCTGGAAAGCAAAATATCATGAATTTGGAGATTATAATTTTAGTGTTTGGGTAGAGTTTCCAGATAATGAAACTGGTTTTACAAATATCGTTGCCGGACAAAAAATAAAGACAATTAAAATATTAGATAAATCGCCAGTAAATCTAACCTTTATGTTTGCTTTGCCTTCCCCTGTTGATAGAGATAAAGAAACATCCAAGACAAATGATAATATTACAATAAGAGTCAATGCAACTGATTATGTTGATGGAGTTCTTGGCGATAATGATGAATTAGAGCAATATTCTACAATTTGGGTGAAAAGTGATCAAAACAATAATTGGATGATCTGCGAAAATGTAACAATGAACCAGATTCCTTATCATAATGCATATTATTACGGGAACTGCACTTGGAACCCACCTAATGATATGTCTGATGTTGATTTAGGTAATTTTAGTGTTAAGTTCAAAGTTCTTGGGTATGGAAGTTATCATGATATTGTAGGGGAAGGTTACAATATTTCTGATTACTCTGAAAATACAGACAAATTTGTTGTTGAAGATATTGATATATCAAATATTGCTTGGTCCTTTGGAAACACAACAGATTTAATTTTTATAGGAAATGCAACCTACCTTTCAAATAATCTAAGAATTAACAATATAACAAATCAAACTTGCAGCCAGCCCATAATTTTAGATATTCCTGATGGAAATGAAAATACAAGAGAAAATATAAATCCGCCAGATTCAAGACTTTGTGGGATTAATTCTTTTGCGCAAGATATAACTTGCACTGTAATAAATGGAAATTTTAGTTGTTATGTCAGAAATATTAAGCTGAATGATACAACAGTTACTTTTTCCTATATTTTAACTGATGAAAAAAATATTTCAGGAAACGAAGACCTAACGATCAATTTAAACGGAACAATAGATGATTTTATCAATATAAGTGATCCGGATGGATTTGTAAATATTTATCAACCAATTAATTATACAATAAATTTCTCAAACACAGGAAACATTGGATGGTTTGGAGAGATTTCTAATCAAACAAGAATAAAAATCTATTCTCCTGCTGGAGAAAATCCTGTAATTCCCTCGCAAGAGCATATTTCTTTAGATTGTGATAACAATAGTTCCTGGGTGAATTTGATGAATGGAACAACCAGTAATTTTTCGCATTTCTTGGGTCATTCTTATTATGTTCTGGGAAAATATAATTATATAACAAATTTAAGTTATTTCTGGTCTGATTCTTTACATAGTATAAATTTCTCTATTACAACAGGAGGAAAAACAAACTACACGGTTGCAGCAATAGATATTACAGATTATAATTTACCCAACAAAGTTGTTAGAGGAAACCAGATTATAGGAAAAGCAAAGGGATATTTTGTTGGTTCAATGGATATAGGTTATTGGGAAGAAATTCAAGGAGATGCATTTAAAGTTACAAACAACACAACAAATGCAATATATTGGGTTGAGAAATGGAATAAAACTTCAAAAATAGGAACAGAAATTCCAGAAACAAACATGACCTGGAATCCTGGTTTTTGGGAAGGTAAAATAAATACCTTTGATTTAAGTTGTGATGATGAAACAACAGTTCATAGAGTTTATTTCCTGATTAACTGGACAGATTTTAATATTTATACCCCTTATGTAAAAGGAGAATTTAAATCAGAATTCTGGCCTTATTTTTATCAAAATTTAAGTGTGATCTGTACCTCAAGAGAATTATTTGAAGTTAATCCAGAAATTACGAATGTTGCTCTAGGAACAGAAAATAGAGATATTTATAATATTTTTATTGAAAATCCAAGTGACAGTCCAGTTGATATAAACCTGACAATAAATTGTGATGATTACCCTGATGCTGTAAATTGGGTAAATGAAAATCATTGGACTATTCATATTCCTGCAGAGAGTTCTACTTCAAAAATAGTTACCTTAGACGAGGCTCCAAGAGTTGGTAACTATGAATTTTCTGTATCGGTAAGAGGAGACCTAAGATATGACAAAAAAGTCTGGTTGAATATTTTCTCAGAAGCGTTGGGTTCTGATAGTTTAGTTTATCTTCTCTTATTATTTTTCATGACTTCTATTTTATTGATTAAAAGAAAATTATGAACCATAGAAAATTTAAGGGGGTGTCGCCAATAATTTCTTCTATTTTAATAATTGGAATTCTTGCGATAATTACTGGAATTGCTTATCAATGGGGAATGCCAATGATTCAAAAAAACATTGATATAACAACTTTAAATAAAGCCGAAAATTTTCTAAGGAAATTAGATAATTCAGTCTCTGATATTGCAAAAACGGGAGGAACAGAGGAATTGATTTTTAATCTACCCGGAGAAATTAATATAAATCCAGAGAATAATACAATAAAATTCTCTCTAAAAACCAGTGGGAGTATTTATATGCAAGGAGGTATTGTTTGTTTTAGCAGGAATTGCAATTTAACAGAGGGCACTTGGGGGAAAGATTCTTATTCTGTTATTAACGCCCAAGTAGATCAGTTTGAAGAATACGCAACGATAACGACTTACTCAATCATATATAGAAATCTCACAAGAGGAGAAGGATTTAATAAAAAAATATATCTTCTGGATATTGTAACTCCCGGAAATGCAACCATTGTTGGTTCTGAAAATTCCAGAATTTCAATTGAAAAAATTGGTGAAGAGAGGGGGGATGTAACAAAAACTATTATCAAATTAGATATCAAATAAAAAATTAAGTTGTAAACTTAAATAAAGTTTTCAGAAATTAATCCAATAAAATGTAGTATTAGATGAAAATGTGAGTTAGTTATAAACTATAAAATAATTTATGGTGATTAAAGAATCTACTAAAAGCAATAACAAAGGATTTGTTAGGGTTATAGAAATTGTAATCTTTTCTTTTATTTTGTTTGTCTTACTCATGCCAACTTTCTTTTATTATTCTAATATAAATGATTGGAACAAAGCAAATGGTTTGTTGTTGTGTAATGATTTGCTTTATTCAATTGAAAAAAACAAAACTTTTGATAATGTTTTAAATCCTTTTGTTGAAAATTCAGATTTTTCTGGAGAACATCAAAAAGATTTGGAGTTGCTGAAAAATATTACTGATAGAGTCTTTCCGGTTGCTGTTGATTTTGACTATGAGATAAAAAATATCGCTCCTTACGAAATTTCTATTGGGTGTAATTGCACTCAGAGTCAGATAGACTGGCTAAATAAAGAAATTTTGACTCCAAGTTATCCAACAGTAAAATTCCCAATTAAACAGGTAAGTTTGAATAATTTATCCTCCGAATATAATTTGTTTATTATTTTTGATAAAGTTAATTTATCCAAACCAAACATTAAATCAAATATTACCGCAATGCTAAAGAAAGGAAAAGGTTTTGTCTTAATCAGAAATTTTTTATCTGATCCTGATCAATTTACAAAAGAACTCTTTGGTATTGATTTTTCTGGTGTTGGTTTCTCCACAAATAATTTGAGTTTTAATAATTTATCAACTCCAAAAACAGCAGGAATTGCAAAGAGATTTATAAACAATCTAATTAGGATTAATCTATCTAATGGAAAAGGTATCTTGCAACTCAGAAATGAAAGATTTGAAATAAATGCAACAAAAAATCACGTAAATATATCTGATTGCTCACTTTCTCAAGGAGATAGTTGCATACTTTCTGGAATTGCGAACATAACTTTATTTCAAATTGATCCTCTTGATATAGATTGGGTGAGGGCAGATTTTGAGGAGTGGATAGACTTAAAAATTTCAGGAACTTCAAATCCGAGAGATTATAGTTTTTATGACACTTTCCCGCTAAATGTTAATAAAAATAATTATACTATCTTATCATTTGGAACAAATACTGCTACAAATGCAAAAATTTTAAAAAAATATTCTAAATCCTATGAAAATGAACCAAGGACTTTCTGGATTTATGATTATAACCAAACAAAAGATGACTTAAATTTACTTTTAAAAACAGGAATTATCTGGACCTCTGGAGAACACTATTTTGTATTTGACAAAAAAATTACAGATGAAAGAAATTATTGCCAGCATTTTTATTCAGGTCTAGACGAAAATAATATACCTTTTTTAGTTAAATTATATTTCTTTGGTTATTAAATTTTTGGAATTATATTTCTTTAGGGTATTGTAAAATATAACTGCCATTTTATCTCTTTCAGATTCGCAGTTACACCTTATGAAAAGACCTTTCCTTGTTATTTAATTACTCCATTTGGCTTAAGTTTTTCCTAAAGGTTTATTTTAAAAGAAAAAGTTTTATGGAAGAGATAATAAAATTAAGATTGCCAAAAAAAGATGAAGTTATCGGAGTTGTTGAAGAAAAACTTGGAGGGGCTCATTTCAAAGTTTACTGCATGGATGAAAAAACCAGATTATGCAGAATTCCAGGAGCAAGAAAAAGAGATTTATGGATAGAACTCAACAGAATAGTGCTTGTAAAACCCTGGGAAGTGCAGTCAGATGAACGAGGAGATATAATAGCAAAATACGACAATCAGGGGGTAAAAGAACTTATTAAAAGAGGTCTTTATAAATAATCTGAAATTATCTTTTAAACATATACAAATATACGAAGTGCCGTAAGGCATTTGGGCATAACAAAGTGAAGCCGTATATCTGGTGTTAGATGTTGTAAATTTTTAGGGATTTTGTGGCCAAATATTAATACTCCTCATTTATTTCATATCTTGATATATTTTCTTAAATAAAAACCATGTGTAACCTAAAGAGAGATATGCCTCTGTTATGTAAATTATGCCTATCCATAACACCACTGAGCCATATTCCTTTGCAGCACTGAGGATTATATTCGGGTCTCCGTGTGGGATGAACCACCATATCACAACTAGCGGCAGAGTCAATAGAAAATGCCAATACCTAATTTTCAGGGCAACTTCACTTGTAGCTATTTTTTTGGTTAAGAGATAAAGTAAAATGAGGTCGATTATCACAAAGATATTCAGCCAGATATGGCCGGATGTAATGTTTATGTTAAGATACCTTCAATATATGTTTCAATCATCATCAGTTCAAGACACGGGTAAATGAGAAAGCCGAAAAAAAGGATAAGCAAAAAATATTCACCTGATGTGTCTCCCAGAACAGGCACCATTAGCCAGCTTATAATCATTTGAATTGTAAAAATCTTGATTCTGATTCTGTCAAAAAATATCAACTTATCGATTGGTTTTTTATACATATGTTTATTACTAACTTTTTGATTAATAAATCTTTTCCAGAGCAAAATCTCGTTAAGAAAATTTATTGCATCTAACAATTATTGAGGGTAAAATAAAAAAAATAATATAATTTTATGCCTCAGTAGCTCAGTTAAACTGCAAACAGCATTCATCAAAAATGATGCCCTTTTTCGCGTTGCGAAAAATAAGGTTTTATCATTTGGTCTGCCTTTGCTTAAATACCTTAAAAAAACTCGGCAAGCTTTCAAAAAGTTTCAGTTTAGAGAAATCTGGTAGAGTGCGTGCTTGGTAAGCACGAGGTCCCGGGTTCAACGCAACTCTTTTCACAGGCGAAGCAAATGCTTGTCTTTTAGACTGTACCCTATTTGCTTTGCAAAATGGAAAGGTATAAAGTGAAAACCCCGGCTGAGGCTTATTTTAATTAAACCCGCCAATCTAAATAATCTCTAATAACTTCTTTTAATTCCAAGGTATCAAATACCTTCCTGCCTAAAAATTCATTTGCTGTGGAAGTATACATATTTGATACAATTCTGTTTAAGTCCACATCCAACTGAGGGGGTTCTGACCTGCAAATTTTTCTCCAATCCTTTATTCCTTTTTCTTTAGCAATTTTTTTGGCATTTTCTACATCATTCGCCCAAGAAGTATTCCTATAATATTCTCTCGCAATTTCCTTACTCACAGGAATACCTTTATAAGTGAACCTGCATTCATCTAAAGTTCCCAGCACATCAACAAGCATTAATTCCCTGTCTGTATTGTAAGCTAATTCTATTTTACCATCTTCATTAACCAAACCCGCTTTCCCAGCAATTTTAGTAATTAAATTATTTGTTTTTAAAAGAGTTTCTTTAATTTCATCTGTTTCTTCATCAGTTAATCCAGCCAATTTCTGGGCTTCCTCCCAATTTATATACCTATCTGTTTCCTCCAGTTTTGTACTTACATCCAAAAAAGGTCTGTTTAATTTTTCTCCTTGCTCAGGATAATGATCCAATCCCAAATCTTTATAACTAATATCTCCTCTTTCCAGTCTCCTGAAAACACTCGAACCCTTTGGCAAATAATTCCTATAAATTATCTCAAGAGGGATAAGTAAATTATTAATTGCTTGTCTGCTCGCATAATCATATTTCCCGTCTTTGAATTCAGGGGGAAATACCCTGACTAAATAAACTTCCATCACATTCGTTGGCTCCTCAAGTTCATCTGTGTAAACAACATTCCCATCTTTATTCACAAGACCGCGATAATGGGTATTAATTCCCTTATCTTCTGCTCTTTCAAAACAATAACCTCCAGTTATGCACAAAGAGGCTCCCTTATCTTCAATAGGATTCGGCATTTTTCCCCAATCAAAAACAGAATAATCATCAGAGAATTTAAATCTCCCAATACCTAAACTATCTCCCTCTGGTTTTTTTAAAATCTCCAAATCCTTAACACTCCCCATTATTTGTTAATGATTATATCTTTAATAATTCTTCAGTTAAAAACATCTAAAATTACAATCTCTTTTTCTCTTTCTTTATTCTTCTCTTGATTTTCCTCATTCTCGATTTCACAGAATTCTTTGGCATAATAATCTATATAAATTTAAAATATCAAACAGTACTTGATTTATTAATTAGAAATCCCAATATTTATGGATTTCAGGAAAATTGAGGAAAAATGGAAGAAAAAATGGGAAGAAGAAAAGATATTTGAATCAAATCCCGATAATAGGGAGAAATTCTTTGTAAATGTTGCTTATCCTTATGTAAATGGTTACGGGCATCTTGGTCACTTATTTACTTTTCTAAGAACTGAAATTCTGGCGAGATTCAAGAGAATGCAGGGATATAATGTTCTTTTCCCGCAGGGATTTCACGCAACCGGACAGCCAATTGTTGCCGCAGCAAAGAGAATAAAAGAAAAAGAAGAAAAACAGACCAAAATTCTTAAAGATATGGGGATTCCAGAAGAAGATATAGAAAAATTTTCAGATGTAAACCACTGGATAGAATATTTTCCTGAAAAATGGAAGGAAAATTTAAAGAATCTTGGTTTTTCAATTGACTGGAGGCGGAGTTTTATAACGACAGAAATAAATAAACCTTACGACAGTTTTGTAAAATGGCAGTTTATGAAATTAAAAGAAAAAAATCTTGTAAACAAAGGAAACCATGCTGTTATTTTCTGCGAGAAATGCGGATTTCCGATCGGGGACCATGACCGTGCAGAAGGAGAAGGTGTTGTTCCAGAAGAAGTTATATTATTGAAATTTGAACTTGATGGTGTTAAACTCCCTGTGATGACCTACAGACCAGAAACAATTTATGGGGTAACTAATCTTTGGATAAATCCTGATGAAACCTATCTTCAGGTAGAAGTTTCAAGAGAAAACCTCAAAGAAAACTGGGTAATATCAAAGGAAATGGTTGAAAACCTGAAAAAACAGGATTTTGAAGTAAATGAGATTAAAGAAATAAAAGGCTCTGATTTTATAAAAAAGAAAGTCCTGAACCCAGTAACAAATAAAGAAATAATAATCCTCCCCGCAAGTTTTGTTGATATAAAAATAGGGTCAGGAATTGTAATGTGCGTTCCCGCGCATGCTCCTTTTGATTATGCGGGCGTCAAAGAACTTAGAGAGAATAAGGAACTCAGGGAAAAATATGAGTTAAAAAAAGAAGACCTGAATTTTGATTTTATCTCATTAATAAAACTAGAAGAATTCGGAGAATTTCCCGGTGTTGAACTTGTTGAAAAAATGAAAATCAAGTCCCAGAAAGAAAAAGATAAACTTGAGATGGCAACAAAAGAAATCTATAAAAAAGAATTTCACTCAGGAATTCTAAAGATAAAAGGATTTGAAGGAAAAAAAGTTTTTGAGATAAAAGACGAACTTACTGATAAATTTATAAGAGAAGGAATAGGTATAAAATATTTCATACTTCCTGAAAAAGTGATTTGCAGATGTCTTACTCCTGCTGTAATTAGAATTGTGAAAGACCAGTGGTTTATCAATTACAGCAATAAAGAACTGAAGAAAAAAACTCATAAACTTGCGGACAAGATGAGATATTACCCTCCTGAGATAAAGGATAATTTTCACTATACAATTGACTGGCTCAATGACTGGGCATGCACAAGAGATAAAAAAACATCAATAGGAACAACACTCCCTTTTGATGAAACGCAGATGATAGAGAGCCTATCTGACAGCACTTTATATATGGCTTATTATACAATCTCAAATTATCTTCAGGAAAGAAAACTGAAAAATGATAAAATCCTAAACGAAGAATTTTTTGATTATGTTTTCCTTGGAAAAAATGATATTAACAAAATATCTGAAGATAACAAAATAGGTATAGAAACTCTCAAAAAAATGAGAGAAGAATTCCTCTACTGGTACAAAAACGGTTTTCAGGTGAGAAATTCAGGGAAAGATTTAATACAGAACCATCTTACTTTCTGCATGTTAAACCACGTAGCAATTTTCCCTGAAGAAAATCTTCCAACAGGGATTAGTGTAAACGGGCATGTTATGCTGGATGGAAAAAAGATGAGCAAAAGCAAAGGAAATGTTATTTTTATAAAAGATGCAATTAATGATTACCCTATTGATGTCCTTCGGTTTGTAGTCGCTTACGCGGGAACAGCAGGTCTGGATGATGCAAATATTGAATTGAAAGAAAGCAAATCAATCAGAGCAAAGTTAAAAAAATTTTATGAGTTTGCAATATCTGACCACGAAACCTATGAAGAATCCAAAAGTATAGATAAATGGTTTGAATCTGTAATGAATCGTACAATGAAAAAAGTTTATGAAAATTATGATAATCTTGAAACAAAATCAGTTTTGCAAATTGGGTTTTTTGAACTGCAGAATCATTTTAGGTGGTATAAAAGAAGGACAACCAACTACAACAAAAAACTTTTGTCAAAATTCATAGAACTGCAGACAAAAATTCTCGCTCCAATCACTCCATTTCTCTGCGAGGAAATCTGGGAAAATATTGGAAACCGGGGATTTATAAGTTTAGATAAATTACCTGGAGTTGACGAAGAAAAAATTGACGAGACTGCTGAGAAAAATGAAGAAATAATCTCAAATCTTCTCGAAGATATTAAAGTTGTGATTGAACTTGCAAAAATCGAGCAACCAAAAAAGATTAAAATTGTTGTTCCTGAGGAATGGAAATACCAATTATTCTCTAAGTTGGAAAAGAAACTTGAAGAAACCCATAATTTTGGTGAATTAATAAAAGAATCTATGAAATTTGAAGAAGCAAGAAAAAAATCAAAGGAAATTCAGAGATTAATCAAAAGAATTCTGAGTAGTGGAACCGGAATATTCAATCCTGAAGAAGAAAAATTGCTTGAAGAAAACAAAGAATTTTTAGAGAAAGAATTTGAATGTAAAATTGAGATTACAAAAGATTTAATAAAAGAATCATGGCCAGGGAAATTTGGGATTTTAGTTGAATAAAGCTAATTTACAGCTTAATTCATATGTTTAATTTACCAGCAATCTCCTTATATCTTTTTCTTATTATACCTTCACTCACACCAAGATCCATATGCAATTTTTTTTGTGTTATTGGCTCATTGCAGAGTTTAGAAGCTATATAAATTGCACCTGCAGCAGTCCCTAAAGGAGGATAATTATTATAATCTTTAAGAAATTCACCTTTATAGATTTCCAATAGGTTTTTTGTTGTTTTCGGAATACAGTCTCCATATACATCCATTAAATTACACATAGAATCTATTCTTTCAATAGGTTCTCTTCTTTTTATTCCTGTTTCCTTTCTTATCTTAGATAAAAGTCTAAATTTTGGTAATGGAATTTTCCCTGGTATTGCGCAGGAATACTTATCACAGGCTAAATATAATGCAACATTTGCTTTAGTTTCTCCATCATAACGAATAGACTTAATATCACCCTCATAAAGATTCATTGCTTCATTTAATAATACTTCTTTAGATCTCTGTGAAAGTGAAGTGTCATCCAGGATAGCCTTAAGATAGCCCTCTATTTCTACCATTATATTACTTATAAATAATATTTAAAGCATTTGCTTATTCATTATCTGTAAAACAAAGATTATAAGTCTCAGCAAATTTAATATAAAAGATTTCAATATACCCGAAACAACCAATAAATATAGCACCCATATCTACATCATTCAGTATATTATAAACCATTTTTTTACCTCTTAAATACTTTTATTCTCTTGACATATAATTTGCATAATCCTCTGTAATAATATTCATTATAATAAATAAAAATATTTACATAAAATTTAAGTTCCATTTCAGAAAAATATAATTAATTCTGATTAAATTATTATAATCAAAAACCAATAAAAATTATCCGAACAAAGAACTCAATCCTGTTGCTGCTGCCTCTGCTTTCTTCTCTGTGTCCTCTTCTTTCTTTTCCTCTTTCTTCTCTTCTCCTCCTGCTGATGTGGTTGGAGCTGCTGCTACTGGAGCTGCCACTGCAGAACTCAAGACCTCTTCAATATTAACTTCTTTTAAATTTTCCACAGTTGATTTAACCATTGCTTTATCTGCTTCTAAACCAACAGATTCTATAATTTTAGATATTGAAGCCTCATCAATTTCCTTTTTTGCCTCGTGCAACAATAATGCTGCGTATATATATTCAAGTCCCATAATAAGATTAGAAAACTTTAAAAGTAACCCTTTCCATTAAAGATTCAACAATTCAGATTATCAAAATAAAAATAATTAATCAAAATAAACTTTCCCAACCGCAATAATCAATCCTCAAAATAATCTATTTTTTGATTAATTCCTGTCTCTCAAGATAAGAATTTAAATGTGATTTATCTCTAAAAAATCCGCCTCCTGATTTTCTATATAAATCCTTATAAATTGTTTTTTCAATTTTGTCAGTGTCAAGTAATCTTTTTAATTCTGCCCTCAAACCGCGAATTTTTGTAATCCATCTCCTTTTTTTACCTAAACGAGAATACTTTGCTCCTTTCCTGCTCCCTACTCCTTTTTTAACTCTTTTGCGAATTGATAAATTTTTCTTTTCGGGAAGTTTCTTTATTGCCTTTTTCTTGATTAATTCCCTGAAATCCGCGGCAGTTATTGATTCTTCTATTTCTTTTTTCTTTGTATAATCAAACCAGACCTTATTTTTTCCTACTTTCAATACTCTTGCCGCCAGTTTTTTCCTATCCATAAATTCATTTATTAAAAAATAAAAGTATCCTAAATAAAAATAATTACTCAAAATTTACTAATAAATAACACTTATCTGAAGAAAAATCAAAATAAATTAAAAATAAATTAATTATTAATTACCGCAACCACCTGTTGAAGCTGTTCCTGTACCGCCGCCAAATCCTGGTGATGTCGGACTATTTGAAAGTGTTTCCTCGCATTCTGCTGGAGGTGTTTCAAATGCTGAACAAATTGCTTCTTTATATGCTTCAGGTGACCTGCTCACACTAACAATTTTGTCATTAATCACCATTGTTGGTGAACCCTGAACTCCGTAAGCATCATTATCTTCTTTTTCAACATAAAACATTGGGAATCTCCCGCTTGCCCATGTATTTTTGTCATTATACATATTGGTTATATTAAATTCTTTGTCTATCCTTGCTACGCAGGAATCAAGTTTTGTCTTATCTACATTTGACTCATTAAGACATGATTCATAATCACCAGATTCTGTGAAACAAGCCAAGTATTTTAAAAATACTCCCTTCTGTTCTTCCTGTATACAATACATTCTCAGGTTTTCATCAAGTTCTTTCTTGCCATGCATTGCGTAACTTACGAAATTTAATGTCATATCTGCCTTTCCGTCCAATAATTTATATGCAGGTATTGCTGCTTTCATCGCCTGTAAACCAAAAGGACAATAAGACATTATAAACAATTTTACCTTAGGTTTCTCTGTTTTTGGAATTTCATCCAATTTTTGTTCCTGCTGTTGATTTTGCTGTTCCTCTGCCGCCTTCTTCAAAGCTGCAAATTCTTTCATTGGAATTCCCTGAGGGAATAAATATTCACCATCGCTTGTGATGTAAGATTCTGCAACTTGTGAAGCTTTGCCATCTGAAAGGTTCAACTCAACTTTGTACAAAGATCCGCCGTTTATTTCCTCTGTTGAAACCAATTTTGCTGAAACGCCCGGACTCAATAAATTGGTTGTAATGAATTCCACTGCTTTGTTCCCCGCTTCTTGTGAATTCATGGATTGTGTTGATGTTGAATCTGGATTTAAATATTGTGTTGATGTTGAACCTGAACTTAACAGCATACCAACAAGTAAACCAATAGCCATACCACCTACAAATAAAAGAACTGCGAATATTTTATAATTCATTTTTAGAGTACTTTTAGTTGTTGGTTCTTTTATTTTAGTATCTTCCTTTTTTTCCACTATTTTTTCTTCTTTTGATTTTTTTGTTTCTGTTGGTTCTTTTGTTTTAGTATCTTCCTTTTTTTCCACTATTTTTTCTTCTTTTGATTTTTTTGACATAACTTAATAGAAAAATAATTAAAAATAAGAATTAACACAATAAATTATAGAACCTTGTATTTGATGATGCTATATTAATACAAAAAAGAATATATAGATTTCTATTATAAAAACTATATATCAAACATCCAAAATCTATATATAATTGTTTTTCGTCATAAAGAAATGAGATACTACGATACAGATTCTGAAGAAGACGGTGAAGAAGATTTAGATGAATAATAACTAGACTTCATGGGTGCATACATCTTTTATTTTTTGATTTTTGGTTATTTAATTTATTTATTTTATTATGGTATTCTGGTGTTTAAAAAGCAGGCGAAAAAGTACTGGGGGAAGAGCCCTTACAAATAGGAAAAAGAAGAAGTTTGAGAGAGGGGGGTATTTCATTCCTATAAAAATAGGTGCAAGAAAAATTAGCGTTAATCGCACAAAAGGCGGCAATTACAAAATAAAAATGCTCAATGCTGAATTTGTGAATGTTGATGGAAAAAAGCATAAAATCCTGCAAGTTATTAAAAACAATGCAAATTTCAGGTTTAATAGGGAAAAAATAAGCACAAAAGGAGCAATTATTGAAACCGAGAAAGGTCATGTGAGAGTTACGAGTAGACCAGGACAGGATGGTATAGTTAATGGGATTTTTGTTGAATAGATTTAAGACTTTCTGAAAATTAAGCTATATTTTATTATTTTTGATAAACCAGTTTGCGAACTTTTCTTCAACATTGCCAAAAAATCGAGATATTTTTTCGGGGTTGGTTTCCCTTAAATAGCCAATCACTTCTTTTTCTCCATCTGGAATAAAAATTGAATCTATTAAAGAACCTTTAAGATTATATTTTTTAATTATAGTTCCTTTGGTTTTGCCTGAAAAAGTTATTGGTTCTTTTCCGGGCTCGCAGAAACTAAAAGCATAGACTAAATAGGCTTTCCTGTTTATTTCATTTTCCATTAATCTCATAAACTTTTCAATTCCAAGTTTTTTGTGAAATTGGTTTGTGTATACTCCGGGCAAACCATTTAAAGCATCTACAAAAAGACCTGTATCCGCTTTTATCGTTGGTTTCCTGACTTTTTCAGCAACCCACTTTGCGCTAAACTCCGCAACTTCTTCGCAGGTATCTGCCTGAATTTCAGGAATTCCAAAATTCTTTTCAATCTTAATGTTAATCCCGAATTTTTCAATTACTTTTTTCATCCCATCTACTTTTCGCTCATTATTTATAAAAAAGAATATTTCCATAAACAATTGTTACTTTATTCAATTTATTAGAATCTCTAAATTCAATATCTCCTTCGCCTGTTTGGTTTATTTGATCTTTTTTTATCACTTGGTCCTGAACTGCTTCGACTTCTATAATTTCCTGAACGGTTTCCGCCAAAGTTACTGCTTTTTTCACTACCAAAATTATTTCTTCTCTCAAAACCTCCTTGTGCGCTAAATCCTCCTCCATTTCTTCTTCGGGTTCCCATGCTTCTTTGTTGAATAAGGTTTCGGTCAAACCTGATGCTTGGCACCTTCGGCACACCTGTGCTTTTTATTTCCAATTTTTTATCTGATAAAACATTCCTAAAATTATCATAATCTCTTTCGCACAAGATTGTTATTGCCTCGCCGTTTTTTCCTGCTCTTGCTGTTCTTCCAATCCTATGAATATAATCTTCTGAGGTTTTTGGAACATCATAATTGTAAACTTGAGTAACATTCTTTATATCTAAACCTCTTGCCGCAACATCTGTTGCCACAAGAATCTGTATTTTTTCCTTTTTCAAAGAATCCAAAGCATGAATTCTTTTGTTTTGGGTAAGACCTCCGTGAATAGCCATTGCGTGAATACCATTCTGCTTTAGATTTGCGGTAAGGTGATCTACTTCCCTCCTTGTGCCGCAAAAAATAAGAGATAATCCGTCTGTTTTTTTATTAAGCAAATGCATCAATAAAGAAAATTTCCTTCTCCTGCCAACATCATAATATACTTGATTAAGTTTGCTCTTATCAATCTTGATCTGAGCTTTTAGAATTAAAGGTGATTTTAAATATTTTTTTACAACAGACTGAACATTATTGGGTATTGTGGCGCTAAACAAAAGAGTCTGCCTGTTTTTAGGAACTTTGCTTATAATCTTATCAACATCATCTCTAAATCCCATATCAAACATCCTATCAACTTCATCAAGCACAAGATATTTTACAGAGTTAAGATTTATTGAATTTCGGTTTAAATGGTCTAAAAGTCTGCCTGGAGTTGCCACCACCAATTCAGAGATCTTTAAGTCATGGATCTGCTTCCTGATATCAACTCCTCCATAAATTGCTGTCGTTCTGAGACCTTTTTCCTTCCCAAAATCATCAAATACCTCCTTCACCTGCATGCAAAGTTCTCTTGTTGGTGTTAAAACAAGCGATTGTATTCCTTTTTTTGAAAAGGTTTTCTCTATAAGCGGTATTCCAAATGCAACTGTCTTCCCAGAACCTGTTACAGACTGACCTACTATATCCTTTCCTTTTTTTATTGCAGGTATGCATTTTTCCTGTATTTCTGTGGGTTTCTGAAACCCTTCTTTTTTTATTCTTCTAAGAATAATCGGGTCAATCCCTAAATCTTCGAACTTCATTAATAGTAATGTATTTCTTTTATATTATGACCTTTTTTTACTCCTATTTAGAAAAGAAAATTTTGGGTTTTAAAA
Organism: uncultured archaeon; assembly: GCA_964562245.1. GTDB lineage: Archaea > Aenigmatarchaeota > Aenigmatarchaeia > QMZS01 > QMZS01 > QMZS01. The sequence goes on from CAZLSF010000001.1 coordinate 39,154, forward strand.
ACCTGATTTAAATAGAGTTGCAGGGATTTTTGGCAAATAAGATAATCCATTCTCTAAATACACTCTACTTTACTTAGTAATCTTTATAAATTATAAATAAACAGATTTTATCTTTTTTAGAAAAGAAATCTAAATTACTTGTTAAAAATATCCTTTAATTAAAGCAATTTTCGTGTATGGTTCTGCTGCGAGAAAAAACAAGAAGCCGAATGACATTGACTGCATCAGGAACTTTTTAGTGCATCAATATGGAAATATTGATAATGAAATTGCGTTTGAATATATTATAACATGTCTGGAAGATTTTGAAAGAATTTTCAAGGAAATAAAAAAATAATTAAAACCAAAAGATCTAAGAAGTGTACTCAATTTCCTCAGCTTTGGCTTTATTTACTAATGGTGTATGTGTTGCCTTTTCAAACTCTTCATAACTTTTTATCAGTTTCTCAGAAATTGAAGGTCTCATATTCTTTAGGATTTCATCAAAATGTTTCTTTGTGACTTTATCAATACCTTTACCTTCTATATTTTCTCTCAAGGCAAGCATTGTCGCTTCTTTACACAAAGATTCCAAGTCAGCCCCAGAGAAATTCTTTGTTTTTTTTGCAATTTCCTCAAGATCCACATTTTTATCAATAGGTATATTTTTTGTGTGAACTTTCAGAATTTCAATTCTTCCTTTTTCATCTGGAGCAGAAATTAATATGTGCCTGTCAAATCTTCCGGGTCGCAACAAAGAATTATCAACAATGTCTGGCCTATTTGTTGCCGCCATTATTACAACACCCTTAATTTCTTCAATACCGCTCATTTCCGTCAATAACTGGGAGACTAAAGTATCAACAACCTCTGTCCTGCTTGTTCCTCTTGAATGGGTCATTGCATCAATCTCATCAAAGAAAATTATTGAAGGAGCTGACTGTTTTGCTTTCCTGAAAATTTCCCTCAACTTTTTTTCGCTTTCGCCAACCCATTTGCTTAACAACTCAGGACCTTTCACAGAAATAAAATTTGCTCCAGATTCATTTGCGACTGCTTTTGCTATCAGAGTTTTTCCTGTTCCTGGAGGACCATAAAGCAAGATTCCTTTTGGAGGAGTTAAATTAAATTTATCAAATTGGTCAGGATATTTTAAAGGCCATTCAACAACTTCTTTTAATTTCTGTTTAACTTTTTCAAGTCCTCCAACATCAGACCATTTCACTTTTGGTATTTCAATCAGAACTTCCCTCAGCGCGGAAGGTTCTACCTTCTGCATTGCATAATCAAAATCCACTTTTTTTATAATTAACTTTTCCATCTGTTCTTCTGATAATTCATGTCCTTTAAGAGAAGAAATATCCGGCAATACCCTTCTTAAAGTATGCATTGCAGCCTCTTTGCACAAAGCTTCAAGATCTGCACCAACATAACCATGAGTTTTTTCTGATAATTCCTTAAGCAATAACTCTCTCAATTTTTCAGTAACCTTGTCATACACCTTTTCTTCCTTCAAAATTTCTATCAAGTTCTTCTTTTCTGACTTTTTTATCCTTTCTATAACCTTCTGCGCATCTTTTTCCGTCTCAAGAACTTTCAGTATATTGGTTTTCGTATACTCGGGTTTTATAGGCATATTCCTTGAATGAATCTGTAGTATTTCAAATCTGCCCTCGCTGTTTGGAATCCCAATCATAATTTCCCTGTCAAATCTTCCTGGTCTTCTTAAAGCAGGGTCTAAAGAATCAGGTCGGTTTGTTGCGCCAATCACAATTACCTGACCTCTTGTTTTTAATCCGTCCATTAAAGTTAATAATTGAGATACAACTCTTCTCTCAACTTCTCCTGAAACTTCTTCTCTCTTCGGAGCAATTGCGTCAATTTCATCAATAAATATTATTGAAGGTGCATTTTTCTCAGCATCATCAAATATTTTCCTTAGGTTTTCTTCTGACTGCCCATACCACTTGCTCATAATCTCCGGTCCGGCAATTGGAAAAAACTTTGCGCCGGATTCATTTGCGACTGCTTTTGCCAATAGAGTTTTTCCTGTTCCTGGAGGACCGTGTAATAAAACACCTTTTGGTGGTTTAACCCCCAATATCTCAAAAGGTTTCTTGTGCCTCAATGGCAACTCAATAACTTCTCTCACAGAATCTATTTCTCTTTTCAAACCCCCAAGGTCATCATAGGTAACACCAGAAATATTTTCCTCTTCCTTGACCTCAACAGCCTCTGATATAATCTCTACATTTGTTGTTTCGCCAATAAACCCTCCTTCTTTAGGGGAAACATCAACAACAACAAATTTTATATCCCCAAGAGGATTAAAAGAACGAACATTCTCTCCAAAAAAACTATCAAAAAAATCATCAAGAAACTCTGAGTCTCTTCTTTTCATGACAGTTGGAACAAAAAGATCTCCTTTTGACACTGGTCTTTTATATAAATTTTGGACTATAAATCCGGGATCAATTCTTACCATAACACCTTTTTGGGCAGGAGCAATTACTATTTTTTTTGCTTCCGTCAACTCGGCTTTTCTTACCTTGACTCTTTCTCCAACACCAGTCTGACAATTCTTTCTTGAAATCCCATCAATCCTGATAATATCCAAACCAACATCGCTTGGATAAGATCTTAGAGCAATCAAATAAGTTTTCCTCTTTCCTTCAACTTCAATATATTCTCCTTCCCTAATACCAAGTTTCATCATAAAATTAGATCCTAATCTCGCAATTCCTTTTCCATAATCCTGCCTGTTTTCAGATAAACCCCCAACAGTTAATTTTAAATTCTCACCCATAATAATATTATAATAAATTATAAATTACAAATTACTGAATTATTGGGATAAATTGAGTTTTCCCCTTGCACTCGACAACCTCCACCATAAATCCCTTTATATCCTCATAATTATTCTCTATTATATCTTTATCAAAAGTTATCTCAGTTGGAGTATTTGCTTCAAAAGGACCTTTTATTTTTTTTATAAAAGCTTTTTGATTAGTGCCAAGAAAAATATAAAGATTATACGCATTTACGCTGGTTCCTATGTTTTGCACAGTAAAGGTACCCGCATCATAATCATAGTTGTAATAAGTCAAATCCAATTTACTGCAGGTTTCCATAGATCCGAGTTCTGATTGCGTGTAGTTCATAGCCCAAGTTCCTACAATTGCCGCAATGGCTACACTAATAACTATTAGAAGTACGCTTGCGACTATAGGAGAAATTCCCTTTAACCCTTGCAACATAATATATATAAGTATTTATTCAAAAAGAATGTATTTAATTTTATTAAAATAATTTTATGCCACGGTAGCTCAAGCTTACCCTTTTCTTTTCCGAAAGGAAAAGACTAAAGTTCACCCAAAAGAAAAGGAGATTATTCACACTCCAAAATGTATTCGGAATAAAAGGGAAGGAGCAATCCGGTAGAGCACCGGTCTTGTAAACCGAAGGTTGAGGGTTCAACGCAACCTTTTTCTACGCAATTATTTAAAAAGGTATAAGTGGAAATCCCTCCCGTGGCTGATTTATTAAGGTTATATGTCCACACCCTTGTTAAAGTAATAGTAAAACAAAAAAAAGCATGGACATATACGAAAGATTGAGGAAAAGAAAAATATCCGAGAGCAATAAAAGAGTTATTAAGCAATTTATTAAGAATAGAGAAAGTGAAGGAATACAGGAAAGGAGATTATCAAAGTATGAATATATGTTGTCTGTTTTTGCGGGAGTTGTTAAAAAGGATATTTCTAAAGTTGGTGAAAAAGATCTAAGAAAATTCACAACATGGTTATTGGAACAGAAATTATCAGAGAACACAAAAATAACTTTTAAGATAGTTATAAAAACTTTCTTTAGAAACTTTGTATTTGGTGGTGAACTGCCAAAAAAGTTTAGAGAAATTCTGAAAGCAAAAAGGATTACAAACAATCTAACTCCTCAGGATTTATGGTCTATGGAAGATATACAAAAATTACTTAATCAAACTCAAAATATAAGAAGAAAGGCTATGATAATGGTCTTATTTGAGGGGGGATTGAGAGCTGGTGAATTGCTATCTCTTCGTGTAGGTGATATTGAGTTTACAAATTGGGGTTGCAGGATTTTTGTTCCGGAATCAAAGACAAAAACAAGAAGTCTGCCTTTATTTAATTCTGCTCCTTTGTTAAGTCAATATTTAAGAACTCATCCTAAAAGAGAAGATAAAACTATTTCCCTTTGGCTTAATGATAAAGGTAAACCTATGAAATATCCTGCTTTAAGAAAAATGCTAAATGATTTAAAAGATAAGGCAGGTTTCCAAAATAAGAGAATATTTGCTCATTTACTCAGGCACTCAAAACTTACAGTTTTATCTCAGCAACTAAAATCAGCAGAGTTAAAAGAATTTGCAGGATGGACTTCCATAAAAATGGTGGATACTTATTCTCACTTAAATTGTGAAAATGTAGAAGAGAAACTATTAGAACAACAGGGAATTAAAATTAAGAGTAAAAAAGAAATATATAATCCAATAAAGTGTCCGAGATGCAATCAACAAAATGAATATAATGCTAAATACTGTAATTCCTGTGGGTTAATTCTTGGAAAAACAGCAATAGAGGAAGTGAAGAAAATAGAAACTTTAGATAACCTAAGTACTGAAGCCTTAAAGAAAGAAAATGTTCGGGAAGCCTTTAAAGAAGCAATAAAGGAATTGATTAAAGAGAATCCTGATATTTTGAAAGGATTAAATTTATAAATATTGTGTTACAAAGAACTACTTTGAACTACAAATGTATAGCATTGTATTACTTTTGGATACAAAAGTATTTAAAATAAATACTTTGTAATACATATTTATGGCAAATAAAAAGAGTATATCTCTAAGGTTGGATGAAGAAGAAATTAAAAAAATAAGAGATATTGCAGAAAAAGAAGGAGTAAAAAGAAGTTTTATAATTAAAAAAGCAATAACTCAGTTTATTGAGAACTATGGAAAAGAGTCTCAAGATGAAAAAAAGATATATGAAAAAATCAGTGAAATTGAAAGAAGGTATGGATCAGTTTTAACAAGAACAAATATCCTCAAAACACAAGTTGATAATATTATCAAAAGAATGGATAAAATAGAGAAAAATGGAAAATAAAATAGACAGGTTATTAAAAGAAAGTTGTCCCTGGCAGGACAAATCTAACAAGGAATGGTATGTTAAAGATGGAGATCTTAGAGAATTGATAGAAGCAGAAAAACAGGGTTTATTTCATCCTCCTAAGATAAAATATGTTTTAGAAAAGAAGTTCTTTGACGAATTGTTTAAGGATTCAAATAAGTATGGAATACTAATCCTGAGAGGACCTAGAAGAATTGGCAAATCATCTACTTTAAAATATTTAGTAAAAGAATATATAGATAAGAAAGAAGATCCAAATAGGTTCGTTTATCTTTCTCTTGATAAAGAAGATCTTTTTATAGGAAGTAAAAAAAGAATATTTTTAAGAGAATTAATAAAAAATGTAATTAACAAATACAAAAAAGAAAATAAACCATTAGTTCTTATTCTTGATGAAGTTACCTTCTATGAAGGATGGTGTAGGGCATTCAAAAATTTAATAGATGAAGGCATTATAGGTCCTGGTATTGGGATGATTGCAACAGGTAGTTATTCTTTAGATTTAAGCAGTGCAAAAAGAGAATTATCAGGAAGATTTGGTCCTTTAGGTGAAGCATTCGGTGGTGATATATTCATGTATCCAAGAAAATTTATAGAACTATCTGAATCTTTACTTGGTGGAGATTTCAAAAATTTTATTGGTAAAAACATTGGTGACTTTGGAAAAAGATGCGGTATGATAGAATATTTAGCTAATTATCAAACAAAAGAAAATAATATAAAATTCGGTTATGAACAACTTTTAAATCAAATTTTATATCAGTACTATGATGACTTACACGATCTATTTAAAGAAATTTATTTATACAGTGGAGGTTATCCGAGATCGTTTTATAGAGCTATATTGAGTAAAAGGTCTGGTGAGGTTGCAGTTTCTGATTCTAGGTATATAGAAGATATATATAATCTGCTTGTTACAGATTCAAAAAAATTTAGACTTTCTGAAGAGACTCTCAAAAGTATATTAAAAAAGATAGAATTTCCTTCAATGGAAATTACCTATACCTCTCTAATTAAACTCAAAAAAGAAGATGTAGAAAAATATATATCTTATCTAAAAGCTTCTGGTCTGTTTGCTTTTATACCACTTATTAGCTCTTCAACACAAATAGATGTTGAAAACTTGCTGGTAACACCAAACAGAGAAAAATTAAAGTTAATTATAACTGATCCTGCTGCTTTCATAGCAATTTATATGGGTTCAAGAGGAATAACAGGAGATATAATTAAACATACTAAAGAAATATTTACCCAAAAGGAAAAAATAAAAGAACTATTATTTGAATCCATCGTAGTATCTCATTTATTGAGAAGCCCTATTTTTAGGAAGTCTTCTCTTGTAGAAAATGTTTGTTTTGTCAAAAAAGAAAATGAAGAGCTAGTAGATTCTCTAGCATGGTATGTAAACTGGAAAAACGAATTAGTTCTTGTTGCTGTAGAAGCAAAAACAGGAAATATAGACCTAAAAGAAATAAAAAGGAAATCAAATATATTAAAAGATGAATTTAATATAAAACGCTTAATTGTTGTTTCTAACAACAAAGAACTAAAAATTGAAGAAGATTATGTTGTAATTCCTATTGAAATATTCCTTCTCTTTTTATA
>CAZLSF010000002.1:0-15191 GCA_964562245.1 uncultured archaeon
TTTCAGATAATACCTTATTAACAGAGGTTAATGAATGCGATGCAAAGTGAGCGAACCATAGGAGTTATCTTATATTTATTAGAATAAACAACAATTCTTATAAATCAGTAATTATCAATTTAAAATAAATTCTATAATGGATATAGAGAGAAATATTAAGTTAAAGGAGCAAATTGATGATTTTTTAAGGAAATATAAGGAAAACCTGGTTTTTGCAGCAACTAACGGGAAGCCAGTCATCATTGATTTTTCTGATTTGGATAAATATAACCCAAATTTGGCAGAAGATTTACTTGAAAAACCTCAGGAAATAATAAAGGAATTTAATGAAGGTATTAAAGAATTTGGGCTTGAGGTGGAGATAGAACTGCAATTCAAAAATCTTCCAAAGTCACAGAACACAAGGATAAGGAATTTAAGGATAAGACATCTGAATAAATTTATCTGTGTTGAGGGAATGGTTAAGATTGCTTCTGAAGTGAAACCTAGGATTTATGAAACTGTGTATGAATGCCAGGAATGCGGAGAAAAATTCTCTTTAGAACAGAGAGGTTCAACTGTAGTAAAACCATATCTTTGTCCAACCTGCAAAAGACGAACTTCATTTAAATTGCTTGAAAAAAAAATGTATGATTCAAGATGGGTTACTATTCAGGAACCTTTTGAAATTACCGAAGGTGAAAAGCCCGGAGAAATAAAAGTTTTTTTGAAAAAAGAATTAACAACACCACAAATGCAGAGAAAAACAGACCCGGGCAATAGGATAATTTTAAATGGGATCTTGAAAGAACTTTCAAGACAGACAAGAGGTATTGAATCTACACAAACAGATATTTATATAGAAGCAAATTATATTGAACTTACAGAACAAGAACTTGAGGAGATAAATATAAGCAAGGAGGATGAACAAAAGATTCTTGATTTGGCAAAACAACCAGATATTTTCGACAAACTTGTTGATTCAATCGCTCCTTCCATTTATGGAAACAGGGAGATAAAAGAAGCTATCTTGTTGCAGATTTTTGGAGGAACTCATACAGATTTACCTGATGGTACTCATATAAGAGGAGATATTCATTTGCTTATTATTGGAGATCCCGCAACAGCCAAATCCCAGTTACTTAAATTAGTTTCTAAATTTATTCCGCGTTCCAAATATGTATCAGGAAAAGGCGTTACTGGAGCAGGACTTATCTCAACTGTGAGAAAGGATGAATTTACTGGGGGTTGGGTTCTTGAGGCAGGAGCTTTGGTGCTTTGCAATAAAGGTTTGCTTGCTATTGATGAATTTGAGAAGATGGACAAGGAAGATATGGTTGCGATGCATGAAGCTCTTGAGCAGGGCACTGTTTCCATAGCAAAAGCCACTATAATCGCTACGTTACCGGCGCAGACAAGTGTTTTGGCTGGAGCAAACCCGAAACTTGGAAGATTTGATGTTTATACACCAATAGCAGAACAGATAATGATACCACCAACTTTATTATCAAGGTTTGATTTGAAATTTGCTTTAAGAGATGTGCCTAATGCGGAAGTGGATAAGAAACTTTTAGATCATGTTTTAAAATCCAGGTTGGATGTGAGTTCTATTGAACCAAAAATACCACATACTCTTATAAAAAAATACATAGTTTATTCAAAACAACACGTAAAAGAGGTCACTTTGACAGAAGAAACTTTAAATGTGTTTAAGAAATTTTTTATAGAGATGAGAGGTAAATTTACTGAGGAAGACAGGATAGTTCCAATAACTTTCAGGCAATTTGAAGCCCTGATAAGACTTGCGCAGGCTTCCGCAAAATTAAATTTAAGAACAGAAACTTTAAAGGAAGATGCTGACAGGGCAATAAGGATTATGCAGGTTTCACTCCGGCAACTTGGTTTTGATTCTGAAACAAATAAACTAGATATTGACAGGATGGAAAATTCTGTTGCGGGGACGCAAAGATCAAAAATAAGAATTTTGCTGGATATAATTGATAAACTTGAGAAAGATTCTAAAGAGGTTTCAATGGAAGATATTGAGGCTTTAGCGGAGGAAGAGGGTCTTGGTGATGTGAGAGATATGGTGCAAAAACTTGAGAGAGAAGGAGTGCTGTATAAACCAAAACCCGGATTTATAAGAAAAGTCTAAATTAAATCTTCTTTTATTTTACAATTATTTAAGATAAAATGATAATCACGCTTTCAGGAGAAATTGGTTCAGGAAAATCTACAATAGGAAAAGAACTTGCCAAAAAATTAAATTATTCTTATCGTTCCACAGGGGAAATATTTAAGAAAATGGCAAAAAAACATAAAACGGATTTAATTAATTTTTTAAGATATGCTGAGACAAATCTAAATATTGATAGGGAACTGGATGAAGAATTAAGGAATACAAAGCAAAACACTATTTTGGATTCAAGAATGGGATTCTATTTTGCAAACCCTGATTTAAAAATATGGCTAAAAGCTCCTTTGGATGAGAGGGTAAAAAGGATTGCAAAAAGAGATTTTTTTGAAAATGAAAATTTTGAAATGATTAAAGAAAAAATTAAAGAGAGAGAAAGAGTTGAAAGAGAAAGATATCTTAGGTTGTATTCTATAGATATTTTTAATGAAGAGAATTATGATTTGATTATTGATACTATTGAATGTAATATTAGACAAGTTATCGAGAAAATCATTTCTGTAATAGAATGAATAGAAAACAATAGATTATTTCAATTGGCTTAAATAGCTCGTCGGACATTTACTCCCCATAGGTTTAATACCTCGCAGCTCATTCCTCTTTCAGATGATGCATCCTTAGCAAAGCTAATGAATGTGCTGCGAAGTGAGCATAGCGAACGGTGGGTATTCATTTTAGAAATAAATAAACTTGTTAATAAATAGAAAACAATAAATTAATCAATAATCTTCATTTGTTATTTTATCAGCAAAATCTGCAACTACAATTCCCAATATAAATCCAATTACAGTTCCACCCAATAAAATTAACCATTCATATAAACCAAGTGGGACAACATTAAAATACAAACCTAAAGGTGTATATAAAATAATCAACTGAAGTGTAAAGGACAAAATTAATGAGTAAACAAGAAGTTTATTTTCAATCCAGTCTTTAATTGAATTGAGTTTTTCATTATATCTTATCACACCAATCCGCACAAATTCATATATTATGAATCCGGTGAATAATGCAGTTCTTGCTTTGTCCATACCTAATGGAAAAATAAGGAAGAAAGTGGCAAGGAGAATTATTGCTTTTTCAATACCTATTCCTGATATCAGCAAGGCTAGTTTTTTGTTGATTATACTTTCAGATTTCTTTTTAGGTTTTCTTTTCATAATATCCGGTCTGGAGGGATCTATCGCAAGAGCAAGAGCCGGCATCCCATCTGTTATTAAATTAATCCATAGGATTTGCACAGGGAAAAGCGCAATTGAAGGCATAAAAATTGTTGTGAGGAGCACAACAATAACTTCAGCGACATTGCAGGTGAGTAAATAATCCACAAATTTTCTGATATTGTCAAAAATTCTCCTGCCTTCTTTAACAGCGTTCTTTATGGTTGCGAAATTGTCATCCAGCAAAATTATGTCGCTTGCTTCTTTTGCGACTTCAGTTCCTTTAATACCCATAGCCATTCCAACATCCGCTTTTTTAAGCGCAAGGGAATCATTAACCCCATCTCCAGTCATCACAACAATATGTCCCAGATTTTGAAGTGTTTTTAAAATACGGAGTTTGTGGAAAGGCGTGGTTCTTGCAAAAATATTTATATTGTTTTTTAGGTTTTTCTTTAATTCATTTTCATTCATTTTATCTAGTTCTATACCTGTAATAACCCTTTCTGTGTTTATACCCACTTCATCTCCTATAGATTTTGCAGTTAAGGGATTGTCTCCGGTAATCATAATTGTTTTTATCCCAGCTTCTTGACATTCTCTAATAGCTTGTTTAACTTCAGGTCTTGGTGGGTCTGAAAGGACGGCTAGCCCGATAAAAATTAAATTTTTTTCAAAAGGTTTTTCATAATCTTTATAAGCCAGAGCTAAAACCCTATAACCTTTTAAAGAAAGTTCTTTGTTTTTTTCAGATATTTGATTTTTTAATTTTTTGTCCAGTTTAACAATTTTTTTACCATTCAGGCATCTTGTACATTTTTTTAAAATAACTTCTGTTGCTCCTTTTGAAAAAATAATTTTTTTATTGAATTTATGAATTGTTGTCATCATTTCTCTTTCAGAGCTAAAAGGAATTTCATCAATTCTTTCTCCAGTTTCTTTTAAGGATTTAATAGAAAATTGTTTTAATGCAATATCAGTTTCATCTCCAACCCATTTTTTCTTTGAGTCTTTTAAAATCTGTTTAGCGTCATTGCAGTAATTACAGCATTTTATTCCGAGTTTCTGCGAGTAGGCGTCATTTTTAAGTGTCCATAATTGTTTTACTTTCATATTTCCTCGGGTCAGAGTTCCGGTTTTATCAGTGCAGATAACATCTGCAGATCCAACAGATTCCGTTATGGCAAGTCGTCTCACTAAAGCATTTTTTTTCACCATGTTTTTTGCACCCAGAGATAGAGCTATTGTGATTACTGCAGGAAGGTCTTCTGGAATTGCCGCCACCGCAAGGGAAACCGCGATCATTCCTGCTTCAAGCATTCCAAATTTTTTAAAACCAATTATAAATGTAATAACAATCACAAATGCAGTGAAACCCACTATTTTTCTTGTGAATGCATTCATATGGTTTTGAAAGGGGGTTTCACCTTCTTTTATTTCTTCCATTTTTGAGGCTATTTTTCCAATTTTGGTTTTCATACCTGTGTTGAAAACTTTTGCTATTGCGCGTCCTATATGAATCCCGCAGTTTGAATAGATTTCATCATTTACAGTTTTCTTTTCAGCTCTGGATTCGCCGGTAAGCACAGATTCATCAATTTCCAGTTTCCCCTCAATAATTTTGGCGTCAGCGGGAATAATATCGCCGCCTTCAAGAATAATTAAATCACCCGGAACTATTTCTATTGAAAGAATTTCTTGTTCTTTTCCATCTCTGATTACTTTGGCTTTTGGGGTTGCCATTTTTTGAAGAGCTTCTACCGCTCTTTCAGCTTTGTAGTCTTGGATGAAACCCGCGACCCCTGCCGCAACTATAATACCAAGGATGAGCAGGCTGTCAAAGAAAGTTTCTTGTTTTATGAAATTGACATATAAAGAAATAATTGCTGCGATTATAAGCAACAGGATAATTGGGGAAATGAATTGAGATATAAATATTTTCAAAGGTGAAATCTTTTTTCCTCTTATTATTTCATTTTTTCCATATTTTTTAAGTCTTTTTTTTGCTTCTTCCCCAGTCAGACCTTTTTGAGACATCATTTTTTATTAAGACCCCATTTCAAGATTAGTTTAGAAAATAAAATAGGCACCAGAAAAGTAAAAACTATTGTGGAGGCTATAATCATAGAATATAATTCATTCTTTATTATACCTTTGTTAAACAAAAGGGTTATGATAACAATCCCTGTGCTAAATTTTACTGAAAGCCCAATTCCAAGAATTATGGATTTTTTTATTCCTAATTCTTTTCGACCCATAAAATAACTTCCAAGGAGTTTTGCTCCGATAGACACTCCGACAATAAGAAGTATTAAGAGGGGGGCAGAGAGAATATAAGAAATGTTTATGGTTGTTCCAACCCACAGGAAGAATATTGGGGCAAATAATCCATAACACATTGTTTTAATTTCACTTTCTATTTTTTTTAATCTTTTATTTGGTATAAATGTTTTAAGACCTATTCCAGCAAGCAATGCCGCTAAAGGAGCGCTTTCAGCATATAATCCAATCCCAATAAATAAAAAGAATACAAAAGTTGTGAACAAGAAAAGAGTTTCAATACTATGGAATTTAAATTTTATTCCTTTTTCCTTAAGCTTAGTGAGGGTTATTGTAAATGAGAATAGGATAGCTATAGAAATCAAAATAAGATAAACTTCTGTTTTGGTCTGGACCCCTTGAGTAATTAAAATGACTGCCAGAATTAAAGCGAATATTTCTATTAAATCGTCAAGAGTACCTATACCAATTATAGTCTGCCCGAGATCAGTATTTACCATTTTAAATTCTTCAAGAATGGGTATGAGTATGGCTTCTCCCACTGTGGCAAAAGATAATGCAACTAAGAAGGCTATTATCCACGAATATCCAAATACGAAATGAACAACCAAACCCCCAAAAATAACTTCAAGAAAGATGATAAATAAAGTGGATTTAAAAATAAATCGACTTTTTGTTTTTAATTTTTTTAAATCAATTTCAAATCCAATTATAAACAGCAGAAAATACATCCCAAGTTGAGCTAAGAATAGGAATGTTGGCGATGAAGTGATCTCAGAAAATGGGTTGCGTACTGCGAGGAGACTTCCAATAATTAAGGCAGAAAATATCCAAGGAATTCTTAGTTTCTCAAGAAACCTTCCTCCAATAAAGATAAACAAAAATGCAAAACTAAGGAAAAGAAATATATTTATCATATTAAAATAACATTATTTAGATTACCAAAAATAAGATTTTTAGACATAAAATAATTTGTTTGTAATCAAATATAGATCAATTATCCATATTAAAACTCTTCTGGTTGGTTCTGAATTTAATAAGGTTCAAAGAGTCCATAAGTTCTTTTTGGTTGAGAAATTGCAGACAATTGATACAGATGATTGCGTAAAAATATAAATAATATCTAAGGAAGGATTTTATCTTTGAATTTACTGTTTTGAGATCAATATTATTTTGTTCGACCAATTGTTTTGTTCTTCAGGTGTATTCTTTTGAAAAATCAACTATAGTAACCTTAAATCTTCTTTTTGCCAAATAAATAATATCATTTCCTTCCCTGGAATCCAAATCCGGAATTATTGGCTAAATTAACAACCAACGGGTGTGGGCATAATTTTAATAGAAACTCTTTTTTAGAACCTATTAATTATAGATAGTTGGTAATTGCCAATTATTTCTTTTTTAATCCTTTAACTGAATAAACAATAATTTTCCAGTGCTGAATGATGTGAATGAGGATAAGAAAGAAGAATATTGGTTGAATAATTTTTATAAAAGGTATGCTGATAATTTTTGAGATTATTATTAGAATAAACATTATTATCAACAACCAGTTTACAATCCAAATAGTTTTATTCATAATATTACTTTAAATATATGTAACTACTTAAACATTCAAGATTATACAAAATACCAGTAATTATTATATAATTACAATCGTGTAATCAAGGTGCAGTTCAAACTTCCAAATTGCTCTTCGCAGGTAATAATTTGCGATAAATTCAACAAACTTTATTTCAATTAGCTTAAATAGCTCGTCGGACATTTTGGCTAACAGGCTGATTATTTAAAAAGAAAGTTAGAACCCAAATACAATTGAACTTAACATCCACATTAAGAGTGGTTTTTCTACAGGAAAAAGTTTGGGTGGAGAGGTCTGTAAGACTCCGTATTTCATAATGTTTGTTATATCTCTCCCGAAGAGTAAAATCAAAAGGATTTTGAGTTGCGAGGCGGCGCAAATATCATAAATTATTTTTAATTTTCAATCTTTCATTAATAACTAATATAGATGGTATTACTGTAATTGCAGCAATAAAACAAAACAGAACACCAAAAGACATCATATTTCCCAAATCTGCCAACAAAGTCAATTGTCCTAAAGACATGGCTCTGAAACCTATTAAAGCTGCTAAAGTTGTTATAAGCATAGGCATAAATACATTTGAAAGTGTTATTTTCATCGCTTTTTCTATTTTATGTTTTTTTCTTTCCTGTTTAAATCTGTTTACAACCTGAATGCCGAAATCTATTCCTATTCCCATAATCATTGACACACCACCTGACATTGTAGAACTCATAGGCATTCCTGATAACCCTAAAGCTCCATAAACCCATATTATTCCAAACCCAATTGCAAATAAAGAAATTATACCATATCTTAAAGAAAGGAAAAGTAAACACACTACTATAAAAATTCCTATTAAAGAAAACATTGAAGTTGTCTGCATAGTTGGCATAATCTGGTTTTTCAATTCTTCTGATACTACAGGATCTCCAGTCATCCCAATATTCAATCCTGCAGGTTTCTCTGTTTCACTGATGATATGTTTTAGTTCATCAATAAACTCCCCCTTTTTTTCTTCATTCATTTCTGCCAGATTTATTCTAATAATGGTTGTTGTGTAATCATCGCTTATATAATATTTGAATTGGTTTAACTTCACAGGTTTTTTATTTTTTTCTTTACCATCATACAATCCCGGATATTTGCTGATTTCATCCAAACCAGAGCTTATTCCGGAAACACCTTCTTTCAGGTTAGAAGAGAGGTTTTTGAGCAACAAACTTGCATTTTTCATTTCTTCAAGTCCAGAATAAATGTTTTTAACACTATAAGTTATTTCATTTAATGATGTTGATAATTGTTGCATCCCTTTCTGCGCTTCTGTTGTTTGGGAAATCATTATATTTAAACCTTGTTTCAATCCTTCTAAATAATCGACTATCTCCGTTTTTTCAGACTGGGTAGCATTTGATTGTTGCACCAAGGTTTTTATTTGGTTAATTAGAGAAATAGTCTGAGTTATCTGGCTTAAATCCTGTTTTTGATTCATACTATTTGTTATTGAGGAAAGGGCATATTGAATCTGTTTCAGAGCTAGGGATGAGCTATTTAAACCATATGTTATACCCCCCATAATTTGTTCCTCTGCTGTCATACCCTCTTCTATATCTTCCAATCCTTCAGAGAATTGAGAGAGTGTTTTTGGCAAATTCAAAGAAGATTGATTGATGACAATCTCTTTATTCATGAGTTTAACAATATTTGATTTTGTCTTTGGTAAATATCCTAAATTCATCTCCTTCAGAATATCAGAAACCCCTGTTACAGAACCAATACCATGCATTTTTTTTATTTTTTGCTCTAAGATATCAATATACTCAATAAATTCTGGATCACGAATGTCTCTTATTTCATTAGAATTTGCATACTTTGGGTTTATTTCAGCAACAATTATTACAGATTCGCCAGAACTTCCAAATTCATCACTAATATAATTAATTGCGTTTATTTCTTCCACATTTTCTGGAAGCATGTCTATATATGACATACCTTCTGTTTTAACCAAGGTCATCCCTATAAATGAAATTATGGTAATTAGAATTACAATTCCCAAAATTATCTGAGGCTTTTTTGCCACAAATTCACCATATCTTTCAATTATTTTTTTCATGCTTTAAACCTTTTCTAAGAAACTTTAATTCAACCTTTTCTACTTTCTCGATAAGTCTTTCTTCAATTAATATAATAGCAGGAGATATAACTATAGTCGCAAATAAAATACAGAAAATTCCTAAGGCAAGTGTTTCTCCAAGATGTTGAATCATAGGCATGGAAGCGAGCAGTAAGGCAAGAAAACCAACAATAGTGGTTGTTCCAGAACCTATAATCCCTGAACCAACAGAAGGCAGTGCTGTAATCAATGCTTCTTTTTGATTCTTGCCTTTTTCTCTTTCTTCTTCATACCTTTCCACTAAGAAAATTCCATATTCTGTGCCTAAACCTAAAATCATTGCCCCTATACCAACTGTTGCTACTGACAATGGAATGTTAAACCACCCCATAAGTCCGAAGGTCCATGTAAGACCAAGAATTAAAGGAGTGAAGATAAGAATACCTCTTGTGACAGATCTTTTTATTAAAACAACCAATAACAAAATTATAATTGCAGCAATACCCATAGTAAAAACCATATCATGTTCAAGCATTTTCATTAAAACAACTCTCATAGAGGGATTTCCTGTGACTGTAATACCAACACATGCCGGCTTTTCTACACTCTTAATATCTTCTTTGATTTTCGAAACAAACCGGTTAATTTTTTTATCACTCTTCCCTAAATCTGCTGAAATCATCATCAAAGTTGCGGAATAATCTTTATTGAAAAACATCTCACTATTCGGTATTTCTGCAAGGATTTGTTTTATCAATTTTATATTATCAGGGACATTTTCAGGATATGTGAAAAACGAGCCAGCAGATTGAACATAGTTTACAGAAGATTCCTTTTTTATTTCATTCTCAAGATTAATAAGCATCCTGATTACTTTTGGGTTCCTTATATCTTTAGGTGCATTCTCAAGTTCACAATTTTTATTAAGTTTTATCAGAACCATTACAGTATCTGCTCCTCCAAACTTGTCAGAGATCTCATTCTGAATTTTTATTACATTTAAATTTTGAGGTAACTCTTTGTTTATATCTGTTTGTAGATGTATGTTTTGGATACCTAATCCAATTGCTATTGTTAAAAATACAACTATCACAAAAATTAGGGATGAATGTTTATATTGAAACCCACCAAGATTTTTTAGAATATTCATTTTCACATCTTCATTTTTGTTATTTTTCTTAATTTGTGGTTTGTTTCTTTCAGAATTTCCGTTGCTTTTAAGCATTTTTCCGGCTGGTCTGAAATCTTAAGGAGCAGATTAAACATATTATGCATGTGAACAGCCAATGGATTTTCACTATGTTTTTTCTTCACATCTTCAAAAAATTTTTCGAATTCTGATTTATTTATATTCAAAATATCTCCAAGTATCTTACTCATTTTATCTTTCATTATCTGTTCAAAACCTTTGATCTCTTTAGAGATTTTCAATCCTTTATTAGTTAATTCATATCTTTTTTTTCTTCCATCATCAACACTCTTAATAAAACCTTTTTTTGCTAAAGAATGTAAAGCTGGATAGATTGTCCCGGGAGAAGGTTTCCAGAATTTTGTTTTTTCTTTAATTTTTTTCATAATTTTGTACCCGTGTAATGATTCTTCTCTCAGAAGCAACAGAATATATGATTCCAAAAACCCTCTTGGTACAATCTGAGTCAAATTATTTTTTGATTTTTTTCCATCCATAGTATACACCAAACAATATCACGAAAGTTATAAAAAGAATTCCCAGGAAAAATAATTTTGAATCTTTTTTCTCTATCTCTACTTTAATAGGTATTTGTTTTTCAACAATTTTAACTTCGTCATCGACTAAGTATCTTATCTCTGCTTTTAATAGATATGTTTTTAGATTGGCATTGCCATCCACATCGAATCTAAAAATAACATCTCCAATTTGATTTGGTTTAAGATTTCCGATATAATCATATTTTTCATCAAAATCAAATGGTTGGTCACTTTGTTTATAAATCTTAACAGAAACACTTTTTGCTTCTTCAAAACCAACATTTTTTATTGTTAATCTTAATATACCCTTATCCCCCTGAGATAATTTATCGGGTGTTGTATTTATATTTTCGATCTCAAATAACGGTAAAGATTTTACAACAATATTAACATCCAATGTTCGATTTTTGTATTCTTTTCTATTATTATTGAAATCTTTATATTTTATAATAAGTTTTGCTTTGTAATTTCCCGGAATGGTATTTTTATCAATATCTATGTAATACTCTGCTGTTTTACTTTCTCCCTCTTTAATTGTTCCAAGATTTGCCATATTGGAGTAACTTTCACTAGGAGTAATACCTTCAGGCAATATAAGCTCTGATGTTACAAGTTCTGCATCACCTGTGCCTATATTTTGAATTTCTATGGAAAGTTTATTTTCTTCTGAGTCGGGAAAGAGTTTTGTAGGCTCGGACACTATAGAACCTATTGCAAATTCTGGAATTTTCGACTCTACATAAAGGTCAAACTTATGAATTACCCAGTTATTTGAATTTTCTTTTTGGCATTTTATTTCCATTTCATTCCATCCTTCCACTGCATTTGAATCAACTCTTAATTTATATTGCAATATTATTTCTTCTGCTCCGGGTAATTTTCCAATATGTCTGGTTGCATTTTCGTTAGGGTCTAAGGAGAAAGGATATTTTGGTAAAAGTATGCAGGTAACATTATCAGCTTCTTCTGTTCCAATATTTTCAATCTTCACCCACAAATCCATATATTCACCTGCTTCTGCGGGATACGGATCGTATTTTAGTTCCTGAATTTGCAGAATAGCAGAATCAGAAACGTAAGCATAAACATAACTTGTTGTGTTTACCAATCCAAATATAATGATTAATACCACTACTGAAATCTGTAAGATTTGTTTTTTATTCAAATTTCCAAGTATATCGATTCGATACATAATGATATAAACTAAAAGTATTTAAAGGTCTCTCTAATTTCCCTCACCGAAAATTAATTTCTACATCTTAAGTGCCGCTGAGCAATTAAATATAACATATACAATTATGAGAATTTGAAATCTTTGATTTCAATTTGAGTGAAATCGAAGCCGTAACCTCTTACTACAGTAATATTCCCATTAAGGTGAGGAACGGAACGAAGTAAGTACCATAGAGTTCGGGTGCCGATATTTTTAATATCTCAAGAGTATTGCATTTCACATAATTCTTTTGTTATGGAGACATAGGTATCATTTTTCAATTGAACCGTACAATTAATCGAAATAAAATCATTGTTTTCTTTATAGCAATGGTCTGTTAAGATACCACCCCATAGAGTTGTATCATAATATTGACCACACATAACTTTCTTAACCTCTTCAATGGTGTTAAAATAACGAGGAGGATATCCTTTACATAAAAACCCACACTTTCTTTTTAATATTTCCAAAGCTTTTTGAGTGTTAACAGGAATCTGTTTACATGTATGATTTACACATTTGCATTGTAAAAGTCTAGGAGGAATTAAGTAACGGCAACTAACATAAATATCTTTAGGACATTGTCTAAATTCGCTAAGCCTATTATACACAAAATTTTCACAAGATCCTGAAGGACAAAAGCAAGACTTTGAATAACCACACTCATTATCTGAATTACAAAAACTTTTATCTGAAAGATGTTTTGGAGAAGTAATAGAATAATGTAATCTATAATAATTCAGAGGGAACATTAGCAGAAAAATACCAATCAAAATAGCAACCATACAACCAGCTATTGTTATTTTAGTTTTCTTTTTCATCATAATTTATTGAGACTGTGTATATTAATAAAACAGAAGTAAAAAATATGATTAATAAAACAGATATCCCATAACACAAATTAGGTTTAATACTTCTTTATCATGTTGGCCTGCGTTTGAGCAAGTAAGAAATTTAAGATGACAGGATATTGATTTTGAAAGAAATCCAGCACACATTAAGCAAACTAAAGGTGAAAAAGAAAGGGTGGTCTTTCTTCGCAAGAATTTAAAAGAGTTTTAATCTAACTATGGAATCAGAAGATATAGACAATTCTAATTTCTGAAAGAAGTAAAAAATATAGTAAAAGAACAATTCAAAAAATCGTAAAAAATTCCTCAAAGAAAGCCGGAATAAAAGATAACATTTCTCTGCACACATCAAGATACAGTTTTGCAATTTATTTACTAGAGCAGGAATTGATTAAAAATAATCCAGAATCTTTTAGACCATTTAGATATTAAAACAACTCAAATTTATCTGCAAATTTCAACGCAATTAATAAAAAATGTAAAAAGTCCCTTGGATTTAATCCAATCCTTTCCTCTCCCGAATTTTTGCAATAGTATGTTCTTGAAGTGAAGCAGGTAGTTTTTCAAACACAACACTAATTAAGGAATAGAAACCTTTCCCAGCAGTTGCGGATTTCAAAGCCCCTTCAAAACCAAACATATCAGATACAGGTATTTTAGCTTTTATTATTGAAGCCCCCTGTTCTGTTTCTATATTCAATACTTGACCTCTTCTGTTCTGGATTTCATTCATAGCTTTTCCCATAAGTTCTTCTGGTGTGTCAATCCTTATAATTTGCAAAGGTTCAAGAATTCTTGGTTTTGATTCCATAAGAGCATCTCTTATTGCTTGTCTTACGGCAGGGATAACTTGAGCAGGACCCCTATGGATAGCATCTTCATGAAGTTCTGCATCAACTATTTTAATTTTCACTTTAGAACAAGGTTCTTTTGCAAGAGGACCTTCATCACACACATCTTTGAAGGCTTGTTTCAATAATTCAAAAGTTTCATTTAGATATTGTATGCCTTTTGTTGCATTAATAAGCACATTTTTATTGTAAACATCAAGAATCTTTTTTGCTTCATCTCTTTCCAATCCGTTTTTTACAAACATTTCAATAGTTTCAGGTTTTATTTTAGTAAGGCTTTCTTCAGGGATTTCTCCTGAGTTCAAAGCATCAAAAACAGAATCTTCCAAAGGCTCAGCAATTATATAAAATTTATTGTGTTTATTTGGACTTTTTCCTTCCATTGCTTGAGGTGTAACACTTTCAATAGTTTCTCTGTAAACAACTATAGGTGTGGAACTTTTTATCTCAATCCCATCATCTTTCAAAGCCCTCTCAACTTTTGCTTCAATATGCAGTTCTCCAAGACCTGAAACAAGATATTCACCTGTTTCTTCATTTATTTTTATTTCAAGACTTGGATCTTCTCTATTAACGTGTTTCAGGAAATCTATTAATTTTGAAAGATCTTTAATATTTTTTGGTTCAATTGATTTTGTTACAACAGGCTCAAACATATGTTTAATAGAATCAAAAGGAACAATTTTTTCACCTACATTGCAAATTGTTTCACCTGAAAAAGCTTCGCTAAGACCAACAATACCAACAATATTACCAGACAATGCTTGAGGGATATTTGTTCTCTTAGGACCATTGTAAACAGAAACCTGTTGCACCCTTTGTTTTTTGCGCTGTCCTACAAGATATACCTCCTCACCGCTTTTTAAGCTTCCTGAGAATAGTCTTGCTGTTGCAACAAGACCTGCATGAGGATCAGGAATAACTTTAGTGACAACACCCACAAGTTTTCCATTTGGATTGCATTCCATCATACTTTTTCCAATTTCACTATCTGGTTCACCATGCCATATTTTGGCTATCCTATAATTCTGCGCTTCAATGGCATTTGGAAGGTGTTTAATAATAGATTCAAGAATAACATCATGCAAAGGCGCTTTTTTTGCAAGCTCTTTTTCTTTATCAGAATTTGTTAATTCAATAATATCTTTAAAACTCATTTTTGTTTTTTGCATAAATGGTATTGAGATTGCCCAGTTTTTATATGCAGAACCAAATGTAACGCTGCCATCCATCACATTGACCAACCATTTTTCTTTGA
>CAZLSF010000002.1:15201-27601 GCA_964562245.1 uncultured archaeon
TTTGAATTCAGGTTCGCCATATTTCATAATCAATTCGTTAACTTCTTTGATATATCCTTCAAATCTTTTCTGCATATCTTCAGGACTTAATTTTAATTCTTTGATTAACCTATCTGTTTTATTAATGAAAAGTATTGGTTTTACTCTTTCTTTCAAAGCCTGTCTTAAAACTGTTTCTGTCTGAGGCATTACCCCTTCAACAGCGCATATAACAACAATAGCTCCGTCTACAGCCCGCATTGCTCTTGTGACATCAGCTCCAAAATCAACATGTCCCGGAGTGTCAATTAAATTAATAAGATAATCTGTGCCTTCATAAGGATAAACAATAGACACATTTGCGGAGAAAATGGTAATTCCTCTTTCCTGTTCCTGCTTGTCAAAGTCTGTATATAACTGTTTTCCTGCAAGTTCTTCTGATAGCATTCCTGCTCCTGAAAGAAGGTTATCTGTAAAGGTGGATTTCCCATGGTCTATGTGAGCGATTACACCAATGTTTCTTATATTCTCCCTTTTCCTCATCAAATCCTCTACACTCATTGTCATAAACTATTAAGAATTAATTTTATATTTGTTAATTAAATTTATTCTTGTCAAACAATATTTCACTCAGAGAAATTTATATAAATATAAGGGTAATCTATTATAATAAACACCAAATTAAAGACAAGGGTTTGTGATATGTTCAAAGACACATATTTTGCTTGATTTTAACTAAAATTAGTATAAATAATTTATTATTTCCTTATATAGTTATGGCGGTAAATGTAAAGTCTTTTTCAGAAGTAGTGGGTAAAGATGTTTTCACTCTTGATGGAAAATACTGCGGAAAAGTAAAGGATTTTAAAGTAGATTTGAGCAAATTTAGGGTAACTTCTCTTGTTGTTGAGGCATTTAGAGGCACATTTCTTTCTGAAATGCTTGGCGGCGAAAAGAAAGGAGTTATAGTCCCCTATTCTTCAGTCGATGCTGTAGAAGATATAGTTTTAGTGAGAAATATTTTTAAAGGAGTTAATGAGGAAAAATAATTTATTTTTAATCTCTGTTTTTAGTCTCTTTCATGAGAGATATTAGCCCCGGGCGAGGATCGAATTGACTGAATCTCAAAAATACAATTATTTTACAAGTTAATTGATGAGTCCACTCGCTACCTACTGCTTACGAAGCAGTTGCTCTACCAAGTGAGCTACCGAGGCATAATTATCTTAAGAATGATTTTAATTTAGAATTTATATCTTCAAATCAATTTCTTTAAGCTTCGCCTTAACAATCGGAGCGCAATCGCGGCAAATCCAAATTTCCTTTTTTCCACCAGGAATCTTTTTAATAATCTGTATTCTCCCGGTTTTACTTGCTTTGAATTTTTTCTTGCATATGTTGCATTTATGCATTTTTAACATAATAATATATGGCAAGAGCACCATATAAGAGAGTTCATAAACACGGGAAAGGAAGAGGAAATGAACCAACAGTAATTTGTTCCTATTGCGGTAAGAAAGTGCCAAAATACAAGACTTTTACGCAAATCAGGAGTGTCAATGTATTGGATGCCGGCATGAGGAAAGAAATATCCAGAAATGATGTGATGATACCCTCAAACAAGTTGCATGTGTGTTTAAGTTGCGCAAGACACAGGAAGATATCCCAGCCGCTAAAATCAAGGAAATCGAAGAGAAAAGCCTAATTTTAGTTAATTTATTTCATAATGATCAAATACCCTAAAATTTGCTTTTAAGTGTTATCTAAGTAATATTAAACCAAATTAATAATCTTTACAAATATTAAAAATATTTCAATTATTCTGAAGGCATTGCTTTTTCTATTATAAATATACCATCTTGAAACCTTCTCCTATCCTTTTTGCACACTTTTGTGAGTTTTTCAAGGTTTGCTGCGGTTTGTCCAACAAGTTCTTTTTCTATTCCTGAAACTGTGATATCTTGTTTTTTTATCTCTACTTTCACATTTTCAGGTATTTTCATCTTTTTATCTCCTTTTTGTCCAAGGAAATTTGAAACCACAATTTCATCATTATTTTTCTTTACAGATAAAGGAAAGTGCACATATACAACTTTTAGTTCATATTTGTATCCGGAAGTCACTCCTTTAAACAAGTTATTGATGTGCGCAATAGTTGTTCCAACCAAAGATTTTTCTTTTTTACTGTCTTTTTTTGAGGTTACTTTTATTTCTTCCCCTACTTTCTCAATTTTAATTAGATTTGCGGTTCCTCTGTTGTAGAAATCTCTCTCAACTTCACCAAGTTTGCCTTTAACCTTTAATTTAAGACCATCAAAGGATACCTCCACCCCTTCAGGGATTTTAACACTCTTTTCCATTAATTAAATTAGAAATTTTTAATTAGACTGTATTTTGCGTTCAGAAATGTCTTTTGTCACTATTTCTTTTGGTTTTGTGAAACAATTGCCATATATCTTTCTACCCGGATATATAAGGGTACCTGCGCCTGTTTTTACATTATCTCCAATAATCGCTCCGAATTTTCTTCTTTTTGTGTCAACAAGATTATTTTTAATATTTACAAGAATATTTTTATTATCATGCCTTAAATTGGCGATTATAGTGCCTCCCCCGAGATTAGTATTGCCCCCAATTACAGAATCCCCAACATAGTTTAGGTGAGGTGCATTAGAATTTTCAAAGAAAATGGAATTTTTTACTTCAACGCCGTTCCCTATATGACAACCATCTCCTATGGAAGTGCTTCCGCGAATGTAGCAGTTTGGACCTATCTTGCAGTTTTTACCAATAATCACATTATTTTCAATATAAGCCCCGCTTTTTACAACAGCCCCTTCTCCAATTTGTACATTTTCCCCGATATGGCAGTTGTCTTCCACAACACCATTTATTTTTTTCTCAATAGTTCTTAAAATAAATTCATTTGCATCAAGTAGATTCCAGGGATGAGTTAGGGGAAACCAGTTGTCCGCGATTACAAATTCCAACCCGGAAATCTCTTTAATATAATCTGTAAGTTCAAATTCACCTCTTTCTGTTTTCTTCAATTGAATCCCGAAAATATCTTTGTTTAATAAGTAAAGCCCGGTGTTTACAAGATTACTTTTTGGGTTCTGTGGTTTTTCTTCAAGCCTCGCAACAATTCCATTTTCAGTTAACACAACTCCAAAATTTTCGGGGACATCACTTTCTTTAAGAAGGATACATTGATTTTTCAAAACCACTTTTTGCAGGTCTTCTTTAAAATATAAGTCATCCCCACACAATACAAGGAATTTATCTTCAAGCAATTCAGATGCGGTTTCCAAAGCGTGTCCGGTTCCAAGAGTTTCTTTCTGTTCAACATATTTTATTTTTATATTTTTGTAACTATCTCCGATTAATTCTTTAATCATCTCTTTTTTGTAACCAACAACAATTATAGCTTCGTCCACCAAACCTTCCAGTTGTTCAAGATTGTGTTCGAGAATTGTTTTGTTTGCAATTTTCAGCAAAGGTTTTGGTCGGTTTTCTGTTAGCGGCAACATTCTTGTTCCTTTCCCAGCCGCTAAAATCACTGCTTGCATTTTTCAATTTCTTCAGTTAAAAGTCTAGAGAATTTATTTTTCAATTCAGCAAGTTTTTCAAAGGTTTTTGCTTCCACAGTGATTCTGATTGAAGGTCCTGTGTTTGAGGCTCTTATCAAAACCCAGCTGTTTTCAAACTCAATTCTAATTCCATCCATCGTGATAATTTTATCATATTCCTCTGAGAGTTTGTTTTTCAAATTTTCAACAACAAAAAATTTAATTTCATCATCACATTCAAATTTCATTCTATCATATGGATAGGTTTTCACTTTTTCAGCAAGATCGGATAATTTTCCTTGTGTTGAAATTATTTCACACATTTTTAATCCAATTACCATAGCGTCATCAAAAGGGAAATATTCAGGAATTACAAAATGCTTTGAGGCTTCTGAACCAAATATTGCTTTGCTCCTGAAAGCTTCTCTCATCATAAAAGTGTGGCCCACAGGGATTCTGATTATTTCTCCACCAAGTTTTTTAACTTCTTCTTCCATACTCATCGAATTCTCCACATTTACCACAACTTTTCCAGTTCCATTTGAAATTAAATTTTTGCAGATAATTGTTCCTATTTGTCCTGTTTCAAGAATGTGGCCTTTATTGTCAACAATCCCGATTCGGTCTCCATCTCCGTCAAACGCAAAACCAAAATCTGCATTTTCTTCAATTACTTTATTCTTCAGAGATTGTAGATTTTCTTCCTGAACATCAGAACCCCTACCAGAGAATTTAGGATCTATATCGCAGAATAATTCAATAACTTCAAGATTTTTAAAATCTTTAAGCAGATCCGGGGCAACCAAACCAGTGCATCCGTTTCCGCAATCAACAACAATTTTTAGTTTTTTTTCAAAGTTGAATTTACTCTTTAGATATTCGATATATTTGGTCTTCATGTCTGTTTTTTTAACAAGACCTTTTTTGCCAGAATCTTCGAAATCTTCTTCAATTACAATTCTCCCGATCTCAAGATTGTCTTCTTCAAAAAAACCCACACAATCTTTATCAAAAAATTTAATGCCATTCCATTCAGGCGGTTTATGGGATGCAGTTATAAATGCGATAACATCTTTTTTTAATTTCCATCCTGAGAATAAAGCCACCCCAAAAGAAGTTGTTCCAACATTAGTTGCATTAATCCCTGCAGATGTTACACCTTCTATAAATGAATTAGATAATTCTTCGCTTGATGCTCTTGTGTCGTTCCCAACAAGGAGCTCATTACCGAGATTTTTTCTTATCATCATAGTGCCCACTCCAAGACCTATTTTTTTCATTATTTCATTATCAAGGTTTTTACCGTAAATACCTCTTATGTCATAAGCCCTGAAAATGTTTTTGTCTATCATAATTATTATTCTATTTCACTGTTACTGATTTTGCAAGGTTTCTTGGTTTATCAGGATTATTGCCTTTTGCAATAGCAGTATAATAACCGAGTAATTGAAGTGGAATCACGGAAACAACAGGATAATAAATTTCTTCCACTTCAGGTATTTTTAACCATACATCGAAAAGGTCATTGTCTTCATCAGAAACACCAATAATAAACCCTCCACGGGATTTTGCTTCCTGCGCATTATTGAGTGTTTCTTTATAAGTGTAATCTTTTGGACATATTACAACAATAGGCGTTCCTTCTTCAATCAATGAAAGCGTTCCATGTTTAAGTTCTCCCGCGGGCATGCCTTCAGCGTGGATATATGAAATCTCTTTTAATTTCAATGCTCCTTCAGAAGCCAAGGCAAAATCAATCCCTTTTGCAAGATAATAGAAATCTTTTTTATCTTTTAATTTTTCCGCAAGTTCTTTTAATACAGAATCATTTTGATGGATATTTTCTTCAATTTTTTTAGCGACTTCATTCACACTATCTTTGCATTCTTTGATTTTATTTATTGTTGCAAAGGACAATAAGTACAGGAGAACAAGCTGACCTGTGAATGCTTTTGTTGATGCGACCGCAATTTCAGTGCCGCAATTTAGATAGAAAGTGTAGTCTGCTATTCGGGTAAGACTTGAACCAACAACATTCGTTATTGCAATTATTTTTGCTCCATTTTCTTTTGCTTTTTTAACTCCTTCGAGAACATCAGCTGTTTCACCTGATTGCGAGACAGCTATAACTGCAGTATCTTTGTCGATGGATTCGCTGAAATACTGGAATTCATGAGACATTATCACTTCTGAGAATTTATTTGCAACTTTTGACAGGAGATATCTCCCGATAATTGCTGCGTATCTTGCGGTTCCGCATGCGGTAAATACTACGGTTTTTGCTCTTAGCACATCAAGCGCAACATCAATTAATTTTTGTTCATCTTGTTCTGTGGCTTTTACAAGGGTTTTTGGTTGTTCAAGGATTTCTTTCAGCATATAGTGTTCTTCTTTAAGCAATTCTTCATTTTCTTCTTTAGCCAGAATTTCAATATTTTTAGGAAGTGTTTTTCCCGTTTCAACATCAAGAATTTCTACAGCCATATTGTCTTTTATTTTTAGATTATTTTAAAACAACTAATTCATTATCTTCAAGAAAAATTACTTTATTAGTTTCTTCTGTAAAAGCTCTTGAATCAGAGGAAATAAAATATTCTTCTCTCTTTGAATTATTTTTAATACCAACAATCAGAGGAGATCCTTTTTTTACACCAACCAATCCGTCAAAATTATTATGCATGGCTACAACAGCATTTCTTCCTTTTAATTTCAGAAAAGCATTTCTTACAGCTTCAGGAAAATCACCATTGAAATTTTCTTCAATCAAATGAGTTATAACCTCTGTATCAGTTTCGCTTTTGAAAACATGCCCTTTGTTAATTAAATCATTTTTTAATTCCTGGAAGTTCTCTATAATTCCGTTATGAACTACAACAATATCTTTATTTTCTGTTGTGTGTGGATGAGCGTTTTCTTTTGAAACTTTTCCTGTAGTAGCCCATCTTGAATGCGCTATGGCGCAGTTACCCCCATTATTTTTAATATTTCCGACTTTTTCAAAATCTCCAACTTCTTTGATTATATCTATTTTTCCATTGTTTTTAAAACCAAATCCCCATGAATCATATCCACGGTAATTGAGTTTTTTTAGTCCTTTTTGGACTATTGGCGCAGAATTTCTGCAACCTAAGTAACCTAGTATACCACACATATAAATCTACTTAATTTAATCTTTAAGTACTCAGTATTACTGAATATTACTTACTTCTTGTTATTGTGAAGTGAATAATTAATCTTTTCGTATTTTATCTAAAATCTCCAAGATTTTTTTGTTTTCCAATTAAATCTTCTTTTGAATATCCAAGAACAGAAAGAATTCTTATTGCTGCAGGCACAACCTGATTGTTAATATAGTAGTCAGGGTCATAAGCCAGTGTTTCTTCATACCACTGCGCTTTTTCTGAAATTGTTTTCCCTTTTTTTGCAATTACATACTGGATAACAGACCCTTTGTTCACTTTGATACCTCTTCTTTCTAAATCTCTCGCCACTTTTATATGAGGGTCAATTCGTTCATAATTATCAGGACTTTTTGTTAGTCGTCTGTTTATAATAAGTTTGTCTTTTTTTATCTTTCCTGTTTTTATTTCTTTTATTGTTTCTTTTATAAATTCTACAGCTTTTTTTTCTTGGCAATTTAGGACGAATTCAAGAACTTTTTCCTGCGTTTCTTTTGCGATTTTACTCCAATCTCCTCTTACAAATTCAAAACCTTTTATTTCAAGGTCTCCTTTTTCAGTAATCAAAGCATATCTTTTTTTAGCTCCCCCTGTGACTGAATCAGCAAAAAGACCTCTTTTATACCCCCCTTCATATTCAAGTTCCATTATACCCGGAAGATTTTTGTTTATTTTTTTAAGGAAAATTTTTATCTTTTTTTTATCTCCGGAAACCATGAGTGAATCAGTATCTCCATAAATCACTTTAAATCCATCTTCTTGAGCTGTGTGTATTGTATTTATAATATATTTTCTTCCGAGAGCAGTGATTGATTCAGCACATTCTTTGGAATAACCTCTTGCCGCGAAAAAACCAAGGTACCCGTAGATTGCATTTGCAAGCGTTTTCAGGGCTTTTTCTTCAACACCTTTTCCCCCTTTTCTTTTTATTTTTGCTCTTCTGTTAATTAAGTTTTCTACAATATCTACAAGAAATCCCTTTCTTTTTTTTGTGAATCTATGGATAGTTTTGTTTATTTTCACTTCAAGTTCCCCGTCTTTTTCAAGGGTGTCCGGCGAGATATTATGGGTTACAAGAATAGAAGGATATAGTGATTTGAAATCCAGCACATGGATATTTTCATGAATTCCGGGGATCGGTTTGTGCACATAACCACCAATATAAGTTTTACTTCTTCGTTTCATAATCTCTTTGTCTGAGGGGTTATTTGGGATAAGAATGCTTTTTTTTACCATTTCCTTCATCAGATAATTTTCAACGAGCTGACTGAAACCGCTTCTGGTGCATGTGAGTAAATCCAGACCTATTATATTTGAGAATCGGTATTCAAGAGGAAGTATTTTCTCCCCAATCAAAAAAGTTATTTTACAATCCTGCAAATTATATTCAAGGAGTTTGTCAGTTTCCGTAATACTTCCAGAGTCCCAGAGGGCTTTACTTTCAGTAATTTCAAACTTTGTTTTTCCTTCTCCGAGAAAAAATTTTGCCACTTCATTTAATTTTAGGGTTCTTGTTTTTACTTCTGAAGATAAATGTTTTGAGATTATTTTATATAAATCAATATGAAGGCCGTTCCTGAAATTTGCCTTATTTTTACTTAGCAAGATCGGATGTTTTATTTTCAGTTCTTCGCACCGCGTTTTTAGAAATGGCAGGTCAAAATAATCTCCATTATAAGAAAGTAGAATATCAAATTCAGAGATTGATTCAAAAAATTTTTCAAGCATTTCTTTTTCATTTTCTAGTATAACTGCATTTTTCAGGTTTGATTTTTTGTATGAAAAAACCAGTTTTTTATCCTTACTGTAAAGTCCTATACTTGTTATGGGGTTTTCTTTTGCATCAAAATCAGGTTTATAAATCTCGATGTCAAATGCAGCCGTAATGGGATCATATGATTTACCTTTCAGTTTTCTAAGAGTTCCATTTTCAATCTCATAGGGAGCGAGGAATTTTATTTGTTTATCCATACAGTATCTTTTTGCAAAAGGAATATCATATTCTCTTTTGTGTAGAACACCTTCTGTGTTCCTGATTGCGTCTTTCAGGATTGAAACATCTTTTGGCAAATAACAAAAAATCTTAAGCGTTTTAATTATTTTATTGAGTTCCATCATCTCAACAATTTTAACTCTTTTTACTTTTGTTTGTTTCACACAGATTTTCTCTATTTTTTTCTTTATTTCTTCAACTCTGTTTTGTTCAGGTATTGCGTAAAAATAAGGTTCAAAATTTTTATCTTCAAAAACAACTTTTTTCTTTTTTTCATCTCTTCCAGATATTATTATGACTGGTTCTCCTACAGGTTTTGCAAACATTCTTTTTTCATCGTAGACGAGGTTTTTTCTGATTTCGTAATGTATCTGAATCGGATAAAACATAATTTAATTTTAATAGATCTTAGTTAAGAGATAATTTACTGATTTCATTGGAGTTGATAGACAGGGAAAATATTTTATTTCAATTCTATTTTAGAGATAAATCATCGTATATATATATTTTCATCTATATATATTTAATGGAGTTTGACAAACTATTACTTAAAAGATATGTGCTTGATAATTCTATAAAATATAATGGAACGCCTGAAGTCGGTTCGGTTTTGGGTAGGGTGATTATTGATAATCCTGAGTTTAAGAAAGATATAAAGGAGTTGCGAAGTGTTATTGAAAAGATTGTTTCTGAAGTAAAAAAAATGAAACTTGCAGATCAAAAGGAAACTCTGGAGCGATTTGGAGGTCCTCTTAAAAATATTCAGGAAGAAGAAAGAGAAATGATACCTTTGCTAAAAGTAAAACATGATTTTATAGTGAGATTTGCGCCAAATCCAAATGGTCCTTTACATCTTGGGAACGCGAGACAAGCTATTGTGAATTGGTTGTATAGGAATATATACAAAGGGAAATTTATTTTAAGATATGATGATACCGACCCAAAAAATAAAATTCCTATGAAAGAGGCTTATAAATGGATACAGGAAGATTTGGAATGGCTGGGTATAAAACCTGATGAAACTTATTATGCTTCCAAAAGGCTTGACATTTATTATGATCATTTTAAGCAATTGTTGAAGATGGGCAAGGCTTATATATGCACTTGCAGTCAGGAAGATTTTAAGAAATTCAGGGAAGGAACCCGCAAACCAGATGATGAAGAGACAGGAAGAATAAGTGGGGACCCTTGTCCGTGTAGGGAATTAAGCGTCAATACACATTTAAAGAGATTTGAAAAAATGCTATCTCATGAGTTTAAGGAAGGCGAAGCAGTAGGAAGAATAAAAACAGATCTAAGGGATAAACATATTTCTGTAAGAGATTGGCCAGCTCTAAGGATAATAGATAAACCAAAACATCCACTTGTAAAGGGAAAACATGTCTGGCCTCTTCTTGATTTTGCTTCAGCAATAGATGACCATTTGATGGGAATAACTCATATTATCCGGGGTTCTGATTTGCAACTCTCAAGGAACAAACAACTTTATCTTTATGGTTATTTTAGGTGGAAGTATCCTATCATAAAATTACAGGGGAAATTCAGCGTTTCAAATGTAGACCTTTCAAAAACAGCCACTCGTGAAAAAATAGAACAAGGAATTTATACAGGTTATGATGATGTAAGACTTGCAACCATAAAATCTCTCAGGAGAAGAGGATTTTATCCTGAGGCAATCATAGATATGATTAAGGAAATAGGACCAAAAATAAGAGATGTTACAATCACACCTGAATATTTGTCAAGTTTCAATAGAAAGATGCTTGACCCTCTTGCAAACAGGTATTTTTTTGTAAAAGATCCTGTTCTGATAACTGTGATAAATCCACCAAAAGACACTTCAGTAAAATTACCTCTTCACCCAGATTATCTTGACCGGGGCGAAAGGGAGTTAAAAATAACCAATAAATTTTTTATCTCAAAGGAAGATTTTAAAAATTATCGCACAAAAATAGTAAGATTAATGGGTTTATACAACATAAGACTCAACACAACATCGCAGTTTTTAGGTAAACAGGTTTTACCTTATCCAAAAATACAATTTGTTCCTGAGAAGAGTGTAAATATGAAAATTTTGCTTCCAAATAATACACTTATTAGAGGTCTTGTTGAGAAAAATATAACAAAACTCAAACCAGGTGAAAGAGTTCAGTTGCCAAGAATTGGTTTTGTTTATTTAGATGTTGTGAGGAAAGATTATGTTTATGGATATTTTATTCATAATTAGAGGAGATAAATTTATTTTCTTAGACGAACCACTAAAACAGGAAGATTTCTTTTAAATAGATTATTTTTAATATCTTGTATTCAACAAGATTATATTTCTGAAAATTAAAACTTATATAATCTTTGTTATCTCAATCGAAGATTTTCAATAAAATAATCCTACAAATATAATATATTTGATTGATAGAACCAGTCTTAAAATTCACTGATAATAATAAATTCTGATAACAGCATTCTCAAGTGTGGCGTCTCCATTAGAAGAGAAACGGATTTCATTTAGACCTTCCCTCACATCTTCCAGATTAATTTTGGTTACTCTAGATGAAGGCACATCAGAATATATTGTCTTGTTGTTAAGGGTAATATTAAATTCCCTATCTGCATCTACAAAGTCAAATGCAAGTTCAGATTTGTATTGATTATTGTAAATGTATTTTGAGATGAAAAAATCATATTTAGGAAATTCTCTGAAAGAATATTCTGTTCTTAAGGATAGGTTGGATATAACATACACTGACGGAGCCCATATTTTCCACCCACTTGAAGAGGTTTTAAATTCAATTATATTTTCTTCTGAATTGTTTAATTTAAAAGTGTATTTTCCACGAAGGGCATTTTCATTCATCAGAGTTTCATTATTTAGTCTTATTAAAAGACTCCCGTAATTGTTTGTATCTTTCACATCAAAACTTAAGATTGTTTTATCCATATTATCAAGCACAAATTTATCAACTTCAAATTTTTTTGTGTATTCTAAATTTCCTGTAAAAAGACCACTATGCACTGCAAATTCTTTTTCAATAATTTCTGTTTTTTCTCCATTCTGTTCTCTAAGAGATATATCCCCTAATTCTATAGTTTTCCATTTTAAATCACCAGGAAGGGTTTCATTTTCATATTTTGTGGGCGACTCGGTTGTGTATGAAATACCTCCTCCGAAAAGTACCATTAACATTAACATTATTGCCAATCCTGCAAATAAAAATGCATATAGTTCGTCCATAATAAATAATAATAATAGATTATGAAGTCATATTTAATGTACTTTTCACTCTCAATTATAACCTTGATATTTATTTATTTAATTGGTGGTTTTGTGATAATATTTGCCACATTTCTTGTTCTTTTTGAAAAATGTTTGTTTGGCAGAATAGCGATAATTCCGGGTGTGGAATTCACAACTTTAGCCACAATATTAGTTGCAATAAAATATGAACCAATAACAGCTATTTTGTTTTGCGTTTTTGTGGGTATAATTCTACCATCTGCAATTAACTCTTTAATTGGTGAGAAAGGCATAGCGAATCCCGGTTTTCAGATATTTAGCATAGGGTTTGGAAATATTGTGGATGTGATTTGTGTTTTAGCAATCTACTTATTAAGAGGATTGGATATAATGTGGGTTATGTTAATTGTGCTTATAATAAAACACACACTAAATAATTTATCTGGAA
>CAZLSF010000003.1:0-27294 GCA_964562245.1 uncultured archaeon
ACCAATATGTTTTTAGGTGATTTAAATTTAAAAATTAAATCACTTCTTGCAATCACTTTTTATATCGTTTGTGTTTATACTGGATTTTATACAGTTATTGCATCATTTTCGATGCCTTTTTTATTTCTATTTTTTATACTTGGATTCGGAGCTTTTGTCATTACCCGGTTTATACCAATGCACTGGATTGTTAAGGGAGGTAAAATGGCAACAAAACTTGGCGAGTCAAGGTATGATATAAGATTGATGAAAGATAGATTGGAGGTACTGAAGAAAGAAAAAAAGACTTTGGAAAATAAAATAGAGCAAGAGAAATCTAAAGGGAAAGATGCATCAGAATCAATGATTAATGCCTATGAATTATTAATAACTCAAATGGATGTTGAAATGGATTTACTTACAAAGGAGATAAAAAGAACAAAAGGTATCATCCCTCATTAAATTTAATCATTTAACCAATCTTCTAATTTTTTATAAATTGTTTGCGTATAATTATCATTAGGCATATCTGGTACAATTGGTAGATCTTCTCTTAATTTTTCATATATTTTTACCCAAAGGTCTGATACAAAATTAGTATGATATATTCTATGAATTATTTCCCTTGCCATTTTTGCTCTTTCTTTTTCCTGTTCATAATTATCAAGTACATAGCCAACTCCTTTTTTAATTGAATTAACATTTCTGGATTTGATTCCAATTCCCAAACCAGGAGATATATATACTTGATAAGTTCCTCCCTGATCAGATGCCACTAAAGGAATCTCCATTGCAAGAGCTTCCAAAGCACTTACACTCATATTTTCATAGGTTCCATCAGAAGGAAGAACAAAAACATCAGCAGCCTGATAAATAGCAGCCAGCATTTTCTCATTATTTTCAGGTATTTTTCCGTTTAATATTAATTTATCTCCATATCCTTTTTCTTCAAAACACCTTTTTAGTCTTTTTTTATCTCCTTCGTCAAAAACTATTCCTGCGTGCATTAATTTTACATTATCTCCTTCGTCCAATAATCCAGTGACAGCTTCCCCCAATTCATAAATTCCTTTATCTTCCTGAAGTCTTCCTGTAATCAATATCAACTTTTCATCATTTGGGGCATATTTTTTCCTAAGATTTTCTGATAATTCATTTACTTTTGAATTGTAAGTATATTCTGTGAAATTAGTAGAATTTGGAACTGCCAGAGTTTTTTTAGAATATTTTTTGTTTTTTTCAATGATTTTATCTGTGGCATATATTGAAGGTGATGTGATTAAATCCACTTCGTCAAACATCTCTTCGTCTAAAGGATTAGATAAAGAATCCATTCCATGCATTGTATAAATAAGAGGAATTGATTGTCTGTGGAATTTTTTATTAATTTCATTTAATTTTTCCCCGCGTGTGTGTGAATGAATTATATCATATTTTCTAGAATTTAAATAATTTTCAAAGTCTTTGAGATTCCATAAAGTTTCATTAATGGTTTTATCTTTTGTTATGTCAGAACCGGTGTATCCACACCAGTCCCATGGAGATTTATCAGTATATAAATTTAAACCCCCAACCAATCTTATACCTTCAATTTTATCTTTGTATCTTAATCCTTCAACTAACTGCAATGGAACTGTATCACATCCACTGGCAATGTTAAATCCTTCTGCAAATTTTTCTTTAAGGATTATCATAATCTAATAATCATTATTTGTTGTGTCTTTTTTGGTTTTTATATATCTACAAATTCTATCATATAACTCTGTGATTACATTATAATCTGGAAGATCTGTTACAATTATTCCATCTTTATCATAATTTATGGAAGAATAAGGACTTGGTCTTGAGGAATAAGGAGATTGTTTTGAAATATAAGGATTTGGTTTTGATGTTGAATCATAAGGATTTGGTTTTGATGTTGAATCATAAGGTTTGTGTGGGGTAGGATAAGCTATAGGTTTTTCTGGTTCTTCTTTATCTGTATAACCATCGCCGCCAGAAGGGTTAAGCATATCTAAAAAAGTAAGCCACATTGCCCAGTCTTCAGGGTTTCTTTTAAATCTTTGAACTGTTCTGAATTTCTGCAAACCAGATATCATGTCAGCATCTTCAAAATTTTCATAACCCTGCGCAAGGAAGTATTCCGCCCCGTAAACTACAGGAGCTGCAACAACTGCGCCAAGTTCTCCCAAAGAAGTTCCAAAGTTTAAATCTCCGCAAATTGCATTTCCTCTATTATTTTTCTTAACAGATTGTCCTTGTGAATCATATTCTATTTCTTGAACCGGTAAATTATCAAACCAAATACCATCATTTATTACACTGGTATCCACACCCCAGCTTTTTTTTAAATTACCAGGTTCATCGTTGCTAATTGTTGGAAGTTTGAACAAATCAGGGAAACCCATTAGGAATCCTCTCCAAATATCACCCCGAGCTCCATTCTCGATTTCTGTTTCAATCCTATCTTTAACATCTGTCATTCTAAATCACCACTAATATATAATAACAAAAGAGTATATATAGTTTTCGGTAGTGAAATATATATTTTCTATCATATAATAGTTGCTTTATTGCAGTTATTTGGTGAGTATTGCTGATATTTTGCAATTCAGGAAAATTTAGCCCTTAAAATCCTTCAAATCAAAAATTAAAAAACATTCTCTCTTAAATTTGTTCTTATTCTCTATATTTTTGGCAATTAATCCAAAGAATTTTTATTATTATCTGAATTGCTTTCTATAAACTCCAATTTCTTTTATACCTAAAAAACAATTGCTCATACTTGCAATTCAGGCATTTCATACAAACTGATTTATATCCTTCCTCCAAATCCTTTTTCCTT
The DNA here is from genome assembly GCA_964562245.1 of uncultured archaeon. Classification (GTDB taxonomy): domain Archaea; phylum Aenigmatarchaeota; class Aenigmatarchaeia; order QMZS01; family QMZS01; genus QMZS01. The sequence continues at coordinate 2,825 of CAZLSF010000003.1, forward strand.
CTGGTTTCATATATAAACAGGTCATTTTCCCCGCACTTTGGACAAGGATAATAGTCAATCATATATAGATATATTTTAGTAACTAAATTCTAAACAAGGAAGTTTCTTTTTAAAAAGATATTTTAATCAATCATTTTGCAATATAAAAATTATTTTCTTTTTTGTTAACGTTTTTCTTTTTAAAAAGATATTTTAATCAATCTTTTATAATATGAGAATTATTTTCTTTTAGGGTAAAGACCTTTTCTTTTAAAGAAAAGGGTTTTTATGGACGAAAAAATTGAGATTCTGAGAAAGACAGCAAAATTCTTTAAAGTAACGCCAGAGCAGTTGCCAAACACTTTGAGCAGATTTAAAAAAGAAATTGAAAAAGATTAAGAATACATCTCGTGATCTTTCATCACCCGGTATTTTTTCAAAATAATTTCTTTCACTTTGAATTCCCTTCCAATTAGTTTAGTTAGATTTGGTTTGCTTTTCCCATCAAGAAATGAATTAACTGAAAATCCAACTGTACTTTCAACATCAATTATAAATTTCTTTCCTTCAACTTTTACATTCAGTCTCCGGATATAAGGGTTTCTGGTTTTCTGTTTCAGAAATTGTAATACCCTTTGGTTCCTTAGATTAATTAATTTTTTCTTTATTTCTTTAATTTCATCTTCCTTAAATTTCTTTCTGAATTCAATGGTTATCTTGTAGGATGCGGTTATTTTTTCATTTTTAAGTTTGTCAATGGAATCTTTGTCTGAGTAACTTAAACCGGAAACAGCTACTGATTTTAATTTGTTAATCTCAGCCCGCATTTTTGTCAGCTTGGGTTTTCTTATCTTTGGATTTCTGAGCATTATTACAAAAGGTCGATAGCAACTTGTTATAACATTTTGCTCAAGCCGGCCAATTGAATAAAATACTGCTTCGGTTGATTGGGTATGTTTAAGTAAAATGTTTTCAATTAATGTTTGCACTTTTCCTTTTGTTGTTTTTTTCTTGTAACTTCCCTGAATATAAAGCGGAGAAATCTGCAGATTTATTTTATTTTTCTCAAGGTCAACGACTGCCATAATATCCGGGTTTTCAAATTTCATTTTTCGATTTATTTCTTTTCTTACACTTATTCCAAGAGCCCTGTTAAAATCTGATTTTATTGCTTCGCACAGATCCACTCCATTTTCTTCCCAGAAGTCTTCTTCTTTTGAAATTAATTCAGGGGGAATTTTTGAGCCTATGAGAAAAGTTTCATATTCATATTTATTAAGTTCTTTTTTAACTTCCTGAACATAGAAGTCTATTCTGGAAAATATATTGTTGCAAAGGCAGCAGTTCTCATTTTTTTTAAATTCTATTTTTTCCCCATTGTAAGTTGAGTTAAGAATGGCATAATTTCTGAGTATTTTTCCCTTCTCTTTATTAGGGATTTTTGGGTTTAGTTCATGAAATTGCCTTCCAAGACAGTCATCGCAAATATCATATTTTTTAAGAATTTCAGTAACTCTTTTTATTAGTTCCATAATTTACATTGAAAAGAATAATTTTCACAAGAACCCTAATTTTTCTAAAAACTTTATTATGGACTATTCAGAACTTGTTGAAGTTTATGAGAAATTATCCGCAACAACAAAGAAACTTGAGAAGAGAGATATTATTGCGGAGTTTATTAAGAGTCTTGACAGTGAGGAACTGGAAATTGTAATTCCCCTTATTCAAGGAAAGATTTTCCTTGAAAGCGAAGAACAGGAGCTGGGAATCGCAGATAAGTTAATTATACAAGCACTTATGAGGTTAGGGTTCTCAAAAACAGAGGTTATTGATAAATTTAGAGACACTGGTGATTTGGGTTTGGTTGCAGAGAAATTTGCAGAAAAAAAGAGGCAGGCAACTTTATTTGATAGAAAATTAACCATAGATAAGGTTTTTTATTCAATAAGAGAACTTGCAACTTTGGAGGGAAAAAATTCGCAGGACAGGAAACTGAAAATTATTCTTGAGCTTTTAAATTTCTCTACTCCAAAAGAAGCTTTATATATTACGAGAACAGTTCTTGAGGATCTGAGACTTGGCGTTGCTGAGGGAATACTGAGAGATTCAATTGCATTGGCTTTTGAGGTAAACAAAGAAGATGTTGAATATGCTTACAATCTCGAGACTGATTTTGGGGTTGTGGCAAAAGTTGCGAAAGAAAAAGGAGAGCGGGGATTAAAAGAGATTAAACTTGAAATTGGAAGACCAATTAAAGTAATGCTTTCTGAAAAAGCCCCTGATTTGGAAAAAGCTCTTGAAAGCGCAAAAGAACCGGCGATTGAAATAAAATATGACGGGATGAGAACTCTTGTCCAGAAAGACAAGGATAAAATCTGGCTTTTCACAAGAAGGCTGGAAAATGTGACAAAACAGTTTCCTGATTTAGTTGAACTTTGCAGGAAGAATATAAAGGCAGAAAGGGTTATCCTTGAAGGAGAAACACTTGGGATAAAAGATGGAAAACCAATTCCGTTTCAGGAATTTTCAAAAAGAATACACAGGAAATATGATATTGAAAAGGTCGGTAAGGAAATTCCAATACAGATAGATCTCTTTGACTGCCTTCTCGTTGATGGCGAACAATTGCTTGAAAAAAGTTTTTTAGAAAGAAGAAAAAAACTGGAAGAGATTGTAAGTCCGATTGAAGGGAAATTTCAATTAGCAGAGCAGATAAGAACAACAGATTTAAAAAAGGCTGAAGAGTTTTACAACAAGGCTCTTGATTCTGGACAGGAGGGTGTGATGGTTAAAAATCTTTCAGCGCCTTACCAGCCCGGGAAAAGAGTCGGATATATGTATAAAGTAAAACCTGAAAAAGAAAGCCTTGACTTGGTAGTTACCGGAGCTGAATGGGGGCAGGGAAGAAGAGCAAACTGGCTGGCTTCTTTTATTCTTTCAGTCAGGGATGAGGAAACCGGAGAGCTCTTTGAAATAGGAAAAATGGGAACTGGTCTTACAGATGAACAGTTTAAAGAGATGACTAAGAGATTGAAACCTTTGATTATAAGGGAAGAAGAAAACACAGTTTATCTGAAACCGAAAATGGTTGTTGAAGTAGGTTACCAGGAACTACAGAGATCCCCGAATTATAAATCGGGTTTTGCTTTGAGATTCCCAAAACTGATTGAAATAAGAGAGGACAAAAGCGTTGAGGACATAGAAACTGTGCAGAGGATTGAGAGGTTATATAAAATCTGACAAATAAATTATTACCTGGATTTAAATATATATTTCATAGCATCCTGAGCTGCAGTTACTAAAGGATACTTTGTTGGCGATGGTGTGAGTTTTGGGTGCGTTGCCATCTGCAGGGTTTCCAGTTCTGTTAATAATATTCTTTTTTGCAAACCCAATCCGATAATATTAATTATCTCTCCGGCTGAATTTCCCCCCGCAACCTGTCCTCCCAAAAGAATGTGAGATTCTTTTGAAAATATTAATTTAACTTTTAGTTTCTTTGCGCTTGGCATTGCTCCCGGATGTTTATCTACACATTCCGCATTCCCGACAATGATTTCAAATCCTTCCTTTGTTGCAGTATTTTCTGTCATACCTGCTGAACCTAAGACCAAATCACCGACTTGTGTTGAATAAGTTGCAATTGTTCCTTTGTTGTCTCTTAGAACATTAATCTTAAACAAATTTGCTCCTGCAATTCTTGCTTCTGCAGTGGCAGTGGATGCGAGCATGATATTAATCCTTTTTCTGGTAAAGAAATCTTTTTTCTCAGCACAGTCTCCTATTGCAAATATATCAGGATCTGAGGTTCTTAAATATTCATCTACAACAATTCCATTTCCTTTGCCAATTTCCAATCCCGCTCTTTTTGCGAGGTCAGAATTAGGACTTGCTCCAATTCCAAGGATAACTAATTCAGCTGGAATTTGTTTATTATTTGAAAGATAGACTGATTCCACACGTTCGTTTCCATTAAATTTTAAAACTTTTTCTCCAGTAATCAATTCAACCCCTTCATCCATAAGTTTTTGTTTTGCCAATTTTGAAAATTCAGGGTCGAATGAATTTGCAAGAACTTCAGGTCTCATTTCTACAATGGAAATTTTTGTATCTTTCAATTTTGAAAGTTCATCCGCAAATTCAACACCTATAAATCCTCCACCCACAATTACAATATTTTTGGCTTTTTCGCTATCTTTTTTCAGATTTTTCAAATGATTCATTTCTTTTTGAATATTATATATTCCTTTTTTATCTATGCCTTCGATTGGAGGTACAATGGGATTTGAACCTGTTGCAAGAACAAGTTTTTCATATTTAAGTATTTCATTGTTTTTTGTTTTGATTTCTTTTTCTTCCCTGTTAATTTCAATCACTTCATCAACTTTTATATCTATTTTGTTTTTTTCCAGAGGAGAGTTTCCAAATGCATTGTCTTCGGGTTTGAGCAAGGTTGTAAGCATATAAGGGATGCCGCAGGGAATTGCTCCGTAACCAACACTTTTAATTACCAGAATCTTTTTCGTGCGATAATTTTTCTTTGCAGTGATAGCTGCGATTACACCTGCAGGTCCTCCCCCGATTACAATAATATCATATTTCATCTTATAAAATATTTTGCAATAACATAATTATATATTTTAATTATATAGTTAATAATTTGTTTATGAAATCAGATTATTTTTTAAAATTATTAAAATTAGGGTTGAGTTTATTTTAATGCAGTATACTTTAAGATATTATAATTTATGCCTATAATAATTGATTACTCATTTAAATTCAAAGCAGCAGCAGAATCTTATAAAATATTTAAGACTGTATATGGACTGGTGAAAAGATCTGAATTAAACAACCACCCGTTTGGTGAAATAACAACAAATTTTGTTAAAGAGGTTGTACATAATGCTTTTGAGATTCATCCAGATATAAGAGAAACCTTTCCCGGGCTGAACGCAGAATTAAAAGAAATGTATAATAAAGGTTATCTTAAATTAAGTGAAGATGAAATAACCCCTTTTGATTCTGTAACCAAGGAAATATATTTTGATGATTTTTTTAAAGATAAAGACAGTTAGTTAAAAATATCTTATTATAATTTACTCTTGCTCAAATTTTTAAGCGCATCTTCAACAGCATAAATAAAGTTTATCCTTGTACCTGTCTGACCTCTTGATTTAATTCTAATGTCTTTTATTCCAGCAAGCCTGAAAATCTTTTTTATTTCTTCAGGAGAACAAAGGCTTAAACCTTTTGGCGCAGGCATTAATTTTACAAGAACTGAACCTGTTTTTCCAAATGATGTGAAAGGTATTGAATGTTCCTCACCACACATGCATTCTGCTGAACCGCAACCTCTTCTTATTGGAAATATGTTCATCCTTGCTTTTTTTGCAGCTTTCTGGATTGCTTCTTTGTTTGTAGCAGCCCTTCCGAATCCAACACCAAGGTAACCATTTTTGTTACCCACAACAACCATTGCGCTTAAATTTAATCTTCTTCCAGATTTATGAATCCTTACTGTCCTTCGAATCATACTTCTTCTTATACCACCACCTTTTCCAGGACTTCCTCCTATAAGAATCAATTCTTCTTCAAGGTCAGGAATTAAAAAATCTGTAATTTGTGGTTCTTTTATGATATATCCTAATTTAAAAATATCATCTAAAGTAATTTTACCCTCTTTTACTAGATTTCCGAGTTTTGTTTTTGGAATCCAGGGTTCTTCTTCAGATTCATCTCTATATCTATGACCTTGTTTTTTAAATTCTTTTTTATCTTCAGATTCATTTTCTTTGGTTTCTGTTTCTGTTGTTTCATATTTAATAGTAGTATCTTCTTCAGTTTCAGGTTCAGTTATTTCATCAGACTCGCTTTTTTTAGTTGTTTCAGTTTTGACAGGAGTATTTTCGATTATCTCTTCTTTAGATTCTTTAGTTATTTCATCTTCAATTGCTTTTTTTTCATTGTCCAAAAGACGAGTATCTTCTTTTCTATTTTCTTCCATATTATTATTTTGCATATTTATCTAAAATATTTTTCTTTACTTCATCGAATTTTTTTGACATCTCTTCTGAAATGTGCGCTCCTTTTATTCTTTCTTCAGAAGGGAATTTATCTTTAGAATGAGGTATATTTAATCCGCCATCCAGACAACCACTTAATACTGAGAAAATCTTGTTTCCTTGGGTTATCTGGATTGTACCTGTATCAAAAACTGCTTCTTTAACATTGTTTTTTTTGCAGATTGCTCCAAATGCAAGTCCTGTTAGATAAGCAGCTGGAGTATTTTTTTTTGAATAATCCCACCCGAATTCTGATAATTTTTTGGAAATATAAGTGTTTTTTGTGATATCGCACCCGTTATATTCTATTAACTGGAGATTTATATAATTATTGGTTATTCTTGCTACAACTCTGGGTTTTCCTGATTTCAAAAGAGTCAATCTTTTCTTATAATCTGTTTTTTCTTTACCTCGTCTTTTAAGAGGCAAAACTTTCCTTCTTGCCATTAAATAAATAGACTTAAAGTTTTTAATGTCAAGTTTTTATATTATTCATGCCTCTTTCTGTGGAGGAAAGAAGAGGGGGATATAGACTAAGAAATGTGGACAAAATAGTTATTGCTTTAGATAAAATTGAAATAGTTAAAGTGAGCAAGATATGTAATAATATTATACGCCCTGGCCGGGATTTGATTTCGTAAATCACAGGTAACAATTAAATGTTACTGCGAATTTACCCGGGTCGCTGGCTTGACAGGCCAGTATCCTAAACCACTAGACTACCAGGGCATAAATTATTATTTAATTTTTAAAACAATCAGACCAATTATTAAAATAGAATAGGATATTGGGATTACAGAGAAAACAATATCAGGGAAAAGTATTGTTTTTGCAGTAAGGTGTTTTGTTGAAATTGATATGATTTAATATATATTTAATCATTTTATGGGCCCGTAGCTCAGTCCTGCCCTTTTTAAAATAAGGCAGGGAGCAATCTGGTAGAGCGACTGGCTCTTAACCAGTAGGTCGCGTGTTCGAATAAGACTTTTGGAGCTGTCGCTTCCACAAAAGCCTTAAGCCAAAACCTTATGATAAAATTATTGGTTGGAAAATCGCGCCGGGCTCGTACTATATTTTCTCTGAAAAAGAATAAATCTTATATATAGATTTACACTAATTATAAAATGGATGCAATAGAAACACTTAAAAAGTTTGAATACTGGGATGTTATACTTACTGTTCTTGCAGTATTCTTTTTTTATCAATTTACAGGCGTTGTTCTTGGCACTTCGCACCCAATAGATGTTGTTGTATCTGAATCAATGGTTCCTTATATGCATCCAGGAGATTTAATTATTTGTAGCAGAGGAGTGCCTGAACTAAATGATGTTATTATTTACTCGGGAAGAAGGCAATATCCGATTATTCATAGGGTAATTGGGATTAATGATAGTTATTGCAGAGGAGAGAATCCTTATCATATATCTATTAAAGATAAGACCTGTTATACCCTAAAAGGAGATAATAATGATGCTAGAGACCCTCCTGTTTCAGAAGAACAGTTGTTATGTGTAGTAAATACGAAAATACCTTATTTGGGTTACCCAAGGTACCTAATATTTAAAATTTTAAATATATAAAAATGGAGTTTTGTGATAAATGTGGGGGCATCTTGATGCCAAAGAAAACAAAGACCGGCACAGTATATGTGTGCAGGAGTTGCGGGAAGGAATATAAAAAGGGCAATGAGATTAAGATTACTGAAAAAATCGTCAGAGAGAGTAGGATAAAAATTATAGATACTAAAGAAGACGAATTGCCAATAACAGAAAATTTATGTCCTAAATGCGGAAATAAAGAAGCGTTCTGGTGGATGCAGCAGACAAGGAGTATTGATGAGCCGCCAACTCGATTTTATAAATGCACTAAATGCGGGCATACTTGGAGAGAATACAGTTAACTTTTATTGATTTGTTATTTGTTTAATTTGATTAGAGTTAATATAAGGATTTGGAAATATTTCACAACAGAAAATTATATATATTGTAATTGTATTATATATTAGTGGTGAATTAATATAATGGGAATGGAAAAGCGTATATATGGACCTCAGGAATTACTTGAGACTGCTCTTGGAAATGAATTGGAGTATTTAAATTTAGATATACCTAAATTAGGGGGCAAATGCGAGGATTCTGTTAAAGAATATTTAATTCAATTTAATCTGGAAGATGGAAAACCAGAAGATTATCCTGGAGGAAGAAGATCAGAAGTAAGCTACAAAGTGCCTTCTCATGGAGTTTCAATATTGTTAGGTTCTGTAGAAGGGCATTACCATATAAAAACCCAGGAACCTCCAAATATATCTATAACGAGAGAAGATACTTTAGAAGATGTTAGAAATAAAATTGCAAGATATAATAAGACATACAAAACAGATAATATTGGAATTGCTATTAATTGGATAGCAGATACTGAAGATTATTCAATAATCTATAGAAATGATATATAATCTCCAAAAAAGAAAATAAAATTATTTGCTTATGAATTTCATCAAATCAACCATTCTGCTGGAATAACCCCATTCATTGTCATACCAACCAAGAACTTTAACCTGTTTGCCAATTACCTTTGTTGATAAAGCATCAAAGATGCATGAGTGCGGATTTCCGACAATGTCTATGCTTACTAAAGGTTCTTCTGTGTATTCGAGGATACCTTTTAGTTTCTGGGCTTCTTCACTAAATTTTTTGTTTATTTCTTCAACTGTGGTTTCTGTTTTCAGATTAACAACTAAATCTGTTATTGAACCATCTGCTACAGGAACCCGGATAGCCATTCCGTCAAGTTTTCCTTTCATCTCAGGAATGACTTCACCCAAAGCTTTTGCTGCTCCTGTTGTTGTTGGGATTGTGGAGACTGCGCATGCTCTGGATCTTCTTAAATCTTTCTGAGGCAAATCCAGAATTTTCTGATCGTTTGTATATGCGTGGACTGTGGTCATAAATCCCTGTTCAATTCCGAAGTTGTCATTTAAAACTTTTACCATTGGAGCCAAACAGTTTGTTGTGCAACTTGCCATTGACAATATTGCGTCTTCGCCATTATTTTTATCAAACATTTCTTCATTCACCCCAAGAACAATTTGTTTTATGTATTGTTCTCCTTTTGACGGAGCTGAAATAATTACTCTTTTTGCCCCCGCAACTATATGTTTTCCTGCACCAACCCTGTCTCTGAAAAATCCCGTGGATTCTAAAACAATATCTATTCCAAGTTCTTTCCAGGGCAGATTTGCAGGATCTTTTTCAGCGAATACTTTGATCTCTTTTCCATCAACTATTATTGTATTTTCTGTTGATTCTATTTTGTTGTTCAGGATTCCGTGGACAGAATCATATTTCAAAAGATGCGCTAAGGTTTTTGAATCTGTTAAATCATTTATTGCAACAATTTCAAACTTTTCTTGAAATTCTTTATCATTCAGTGAAACCCTGAAAAAATTTCTTCCAATTCTTCCAAATCCGTTTATTGCTACTTTCATTATAATTATTAGTTATTCTATTAATTAAATAATATTATGTTGATGAGTGTTGAACTCGTAATCAAATTTTTACTTGCAATTATTCTTGGTGGTATTATAGGGATTGAAAGAGAAAAAGCCCATAAGCCTGCCGGGATAAGAACTCATATGCTGGTTGCATTAGGGGCGTGTTTATTTACAGTTTCTTCAATAGTTTTTGGCGTGGATACGGGAAGAATCGCTGCCGGGATAGTTGCAGGAATTGGTTTCATCGGGGCTGGCACAATTATAGGTTCAAAGGGAAATGTAAAAGGGATTACCACCGCCGCTTCTTTATGGACAACTTCGAGTGTTGGTTTGATGATTGGAATGGGCGAATATTTCGCGGGTGTTGTAGCAACTTTATTGGTGTTATTTATTTTAGTTTTGGACAATCTTACTAAAAAATGGTTGAAGTAAAAAAAATTCTGAAGGAACTTTATAGAAAAAGGGAGAGTAATTCTCATAAATATGATTTTGGTTCTGTGCTGATAATTGGAGGCTCGGAGGTTTATTCTGGTTCCCCTGCGTTTAATGCAATTGCTGCTTTGAGGAGCGGGATTGATTTGGCTGAAATTGCTGCGCCTGAAAGGGCTGCAAATATAATTGCGGGTTTTTCTCCTGAGTTAATTACTTATTCACTAAAAGGAAATTTTTTGAAGAGAGAACATCTGAAACAAATTCATGAAATTTCTAAAAACAAAACTGCAGTTGTTATTGGTGGAGGTCTTGGAAGAGAAAAGGATACTTTAAAAGCAGTCCGTCAGTTTTTATCTGAAACAAAATTACCTTGCGTGATTGATGCTGATGCAATTTATGCAATCGCCAATAAAGCAGAGTTATTGGAAGGAAAGAAATTTATTATTACTCCGCACGCTAAGGAATTTTTTATTCTGACCGGGGAAAAAGTTTCAGGAATGTTAGATGAGAGGGAGAAGCAGGTGAAAAAATTCGCCGAAAAATTAGGAACAACAATTTTATTGAAAGGTTATATTGATATAATTTCAGATGGGGCTAAAATTTATTTGAATAAAACTGGCTCTCCTTATATGACAAAAGGAGGAACTGGAGATGTTCTTGCAGGCATTGCGGGAGCACTTCTTGCAAGAGGTGTTTCTTGTTTTAAATCAGCATGTTGCGCAGCTTATCTTAATGGAAAAGCCGGAGAGATTGCGGGAAGAAAGTTCGGGGATAGTATACTTGCTTCTGATTTACTTGATGAACTTTCAAGGGAGATTGCAAAAAAGAGACTTCTTGGTGATTAACATTCAGGATAAAATTTTTAAATTAAATTGTATAATAAATTAGATAATTCACAAAGAGGATATCCAATTTTTGGGTAATACCATGAGAGGGCTCCAATGAGATGGGTGGTTGTAAAAGAAATGCATGCGGTTTTTGTTAGAATATTTTTGTGATCTTCCACAAAATTTTCGAATTTTGTTTTGTCTTCTGGATTTTTATTTTTAAGGTAATCATCTATTAATTTGTCTGCAATATAACCTAAACCTATCCACGCGCCCATAAAGGACACACCCGCTAAGTATCCTGTGAAATCTCCGTTATTTAGATAATCTGCAACAAAAGGATTTCCTTCCACTCCAGTCACTCCTCCATAGTTTTTCCCGATATTTGTTGTTGTGGATAAAATATCTGCGACTGTGGCTCCAGTAACCAAACTCAAATAATTTTTTAATTCCATATATAATATTCAAAGTATTATACTGCAGTAAGTACAGATTTTAATCAATATTTTTTAATATTATTTCAGGATAATTACAATATTTCTTAATAGGACAATTTGCGCATTTTGGATTTATTGGCTTGCAGATATCTCTCCCAAACTGGATGAAGAGTTGATTAACAATATCCCGTTCATTCCCTTTCAGGATTTTTTCAAGTTCGATCCTTACTTTTTCTGGAGTTAAATTATTATTAACCAACTCAAGTCTTTTTGAAATTCTGCTAACATGAGTATCAACAGGTATTGTATTTTTGTTAAAACCAAAGAGCAAGACGCATGAGGCTGTTTTATCCCCAACACCGTGAAGTTTCACTAGTTCTTTCATATTGTCAGGAATTTTACCATCATAATTATCTAGCAGTTCTTTTGATAGTTTTTTTATTCCCCGGGCTTTTTGCTTGTAAAATCCTACTGGATAAATTAAATCTTCTATTTCTTTGTAACTTAATTTGAGAATTTTTTCTGGAGTATCTGCTATCTTAAATAATCTTTCTGAAGCTAAATCAGTTGTTTCATCCCGCGTTCTCTGCGATAGCACCGTAGCTATAAGTATCTTGAATGGTTCACCTCTTTTAATTTTAGTGTTGTATTTTTTCTGCAATATCCTGATTATTTTTTTAATTTTTTCTTTGGTTTCCATAAATTATGAGAACTTTCATTGCAATAAACTTGCCGGATAGAATCAAAGATAAAATTTCGGAGATGACAAAAGAGTTCCCAGAAAAAGGCGTAAAAAAAGTGGAGAAACAAAATTTGCATTTAACCCTGAAATTTTTAGGAGATGTGGATGAGAAAAAGCTTGAAGAAATTAAACAAATTTTAAAAACAATCGATTATTCAAAATTTGAGATTTCACTTAAAAATATTGGGTTTTTTCCAAACAAAGATTTCATTAAAGTTGTGTGGCTGGGGATTGAAAAGGGAAGAAATGAGGTAATAGGATTGCAAAAACAGATTGACCAGAAACTTGAAAAATGCGGGTTTATATCTGAAAAAAATTATGAACCACATCTTACAATTGCGAGAGTAAAATTTTTGAAAGATAAAAAAGAATTTCTGGATAAATTGAAAAAAATTAAATTTGAAGATAATTTTAGTGTTTCAGGTTCTGGATTGATGGAAAGTAATTTGAGTTCTTTAGGACCTGTTTATAAAGAGATATTAACAATAGATTTAATTTAGTTATTTATTATATTTAATCAATATTATGGTAGAAGCAGATGTTCCCGCGCAGATGGGTTATGACCGGGCTACAGTTGTATTTTCTCCTGAAGGTAGAATCTATCAGGTTGAATACGCTTTGCAGGCAGTTAAACTTGGGAAAACAAATGTTGGTGTTGTATTTAAGAATGGCGTTGTTCTTGCGGCATATTCTACTTCAAGCAAGTTGCAATTACCTTCCAAATCAACAAAAGTTTCAAAAGTAGATAAACATATCATAGCAGCAGCATGCGGTTTTACAGGAGATGCAAGAATTTTGATTGACTTCCTGAGAGTGCAGGCGCAGATAAACAAATTGACTTATGGAGAACCAATAGACATATTTGTTCTTGCAAAGAAAGCCGCTGACAGGATGCAGTTGCTTACGCAGTTTGCTGGAGCAAGGCCTTATGGAGTGTCTATTTTATTGGGCGGAGTAAACAATGAACCAACATTATATATAATCAAACCTTCAGGCGATCTTAACAGGTGGAAAGCTAAGTCAGCTGGAAGGGGAGAAAGAGAAGCTCAGGATTACCTTAAGAAAAATTACAAAGATGGGATGAATGAAGAAAACGCAAAGAAACTTGCAGTTGCTGCAATAGAAGCGGGAGAAAAGAAATTCGGAAAATTTGACAAAAAGGCAATTGAATTTCAGATTATCAGGAAGAAATAATTTTTTTAATTTTGTGGAATGTTTTAATATTATTTAATTTAGAATATCTTGATGAAGTTATTGATTATCAAGTTATGCGAATTTCTTAACTTCAGAAATAAATTCTTCCCTAAATATAGGAAATTTGCTTTTGCTTATTTTTGCCCCCGCGGCTTTTTCATGACCTCCTCCATCTCCTCCGCAAAGTTTAGCAACTTTTTTTGAGATTGCCCCGAGGTTGATGTCTGTATTTGTCCTGAGACTTATATTGTAAGCGTCATTGTAAGTGGAATAAGCAACAACAATTACATTTTTGTTTTTCTCAAGAAGACGGCTTGCAATTATTGATTTTATATTATATCTGGATTCCACTTCAACAAAGATAATCTTATCTTCTTGCTCTATTTTGTTTTTGTAATTGGCCAATTCTTTCTGCACATCATTATAGCATTCACTTAAATAAGGATTCTGTAATACTTCTTTGGCGGACTTGGCATTTTTAATAATTTCAAGAGCTTTATTGTCTCCGTCAATATTGTCCACAAGATCGGCTGAGAAAATATAATCTGAGACAAGGCTAAGTTCTTCATAATTATCAAGGCTATCAACAAATTTTTTACATATCTCTGAGTTTTTATCTCCTTTGTCCCCAATTATTCCTGCGCATGCAATCCATTTTACTTCTTCCATATTTTCTAGTTCTGAGCATACTTCATATATCAGGTAGGAAGCGGGGATGTAACTTTTTTCATCTGTTTCCCTTGGATTATAAAAAGGCAGGTCAGGTCTTTTGTCAAACAGGTGATGGTCTATGACAAGTGTTTTCTTTGATGCAAACTTTAATGCATTGTCAAGACTGATGTCAAGAAAAATCATTGTGTCTCCTTTTTCAACATGTTTTATTGGCACTTCAGTTAATTCATATTCTGCGTTTATCCCTTTTTTGTTAAGATAGTTTAACAGGATTGCGAGCGAGCAGATACCGTCCGCGTCATTGTGAGAAATTATTTTAGGATTTTCTTTTAAATTTCTGAGGAACTGCACTGCTTCTGCTTTCATAATTTGGATTCAATAATTGCTTTCATAGACTCTTTAAGATAAACATCTGTGTAAGCATCTATTGAATCCGCGTAATGCACGATTAAAGCTTCAATAATCAACCCTTCAGGTTTTAGATGATTTAATACAATGTGGACAACTTCCTCCGGGAAATTTCTTGCGTATAATTCACAGCCAATCATTTCTTCATGTCCCAATAATTTTCCAACTAATTCATAAGTATCCCCTTTTTTCTTGAAGTCAAATACCCTCATCAAATCATGAAGCAATGCTCCCGCAATCACATAATCTTTGTTAATAATTCCATATTTTTCTTCAACAGATTCAGCGATTTTCAAGGCAATTTCTGTGACATTTTTAGTGTGCCTGACCAATCCTCCTTTTTCCATATGATGCTCAAAACCTTTATATCCCGCAGGACTTTCCTCAATTTTTAAAGGTTTGTATTTAAGGGTTTTATTGCTTAAATGCAGATTTTTGAGCATTTCAATGGTTTTTTCTTTAAGATCTTTATTCTCAATTTTATCGGCTAATTTTAATAATTCTTTCATAAAGTAATTTTAATAAATCATTAATAATGGACCTGTAGCTCAGCTTGGTTAGAGCGCCGGTCTTATAAGGCCAGACTTTTGCAAAGAAGTCTGATTGAGAACAATGTTCTTATAAGGCGTAAAAGCCGGAGGTCGAGAGTGAGTCTTTTTTAGAAAATAAACCCTCAATGAAAAAAATTAAATTTGGCTCTTCGAATTCAAATCCGGCATCTTGAAGAATCATTTCAGTTGCCGGGCGAAAATCTCTTCAGGTCCATAAATTCAAAACCTATCTCTCGCAGATTACTCCTGCATCAAGGTAGAAAAGATATAAATCAAGTTCAGCAAGAGTAATATTTAATTGTTCTGAAATAATTCTTAATTTCTTTTCAATTTCTAAATATTTTTTCTTTGAGATTGTTGATGGAATTTCATTAATTATTTTATATTTTTTCAGGATTTTCATTATATGCCGGTCAAGGATAGCAAAGTCTGTGAACCCCATATTTCTGAGAAAGTGGGAAGCTTCTTTGCACCCAATTCCTTTTATGTTTTCCACCATCCATTTTCTTGTTTTAAATCCATCATTTGTTTTTGATTTGGAGTTTAGTTCTTCAATGAATTTTCTTGCCAAAATAATATAATTTGCTCTTTTGTTGTAAAACCGATAACCAGCTTTTTTTAATTCATCTTTTAATTCCTGTTCTGTGGCTGATAATTCTTTTCCATTAATTTCCCTGCAAACTCTTTGAGTATTTGCAAGAGAAGTATTGGCAACAAGGATGCAGAAACTTAGTTCAGTAAACTTTTGTTCTTTTGTTCGGTTTTTCTGGAATTCAGCCAGTTTCATGGTTATTTTATTTCCTATTTTTGGCTTCAGGTTTTCCAGTTTATCTATTAATTCTTGGTTCATAAATGGTATAGAATCCAGATAAATTATAAATTTTTATTAGATTATGGGCGGATAGTTCAGACCTACCCTTTTCTTTCCAAAGAAAAGGCTGAGGTTCACCCAAAAGAAAGGTGATTACTCACACGCCAAAACGTGTTCGAAATAAAAGGGCGGGGAACAATTGGTAGAATGTCCGGTTGGCAATCGGGAGGCCCTGGGTTCAAAGCAACCCTTTTCTACGCATAAACTCAAAAGGTCTGCACCCCAAAAATATGTCAGGTGAAGATGACTATTGGTTGTTAGAAAAGGTGATGAAAATCCCAGTCCGTCCATATAAACTTCAAAAAGTTTAATCATTTACCCTACCTTCGCTTTAATCACTTGAAGTGGCTCGGTAGGCTTTTAAAAAACTCAATTCAATATATGGAGATTAAAATCTTTGAACAGAATACCTGCGAAAGTTGTCTTTCAGTTTGTCTGATGTCTTTGTTAAAATACCAGAAAAATATTAAATTGAAACCCTCCGAAGAATACAACATTATGTTTGAAGGATTGAAATTCACAAAACTTGATTTCGCCACAGGTCATCTTATGTATATGGCAAAAAAGTTTCCAGAGATAATTTTTGAACAATATGTAGATTATTCTGGGTTTTGCAAACTTTTAGCTAAATTTAAATTACCTAAAAATATTAAACTAATTTCTAATAAAATCAATCTCAATTTCCTAAAATAAATGGTTGCTCAAGGTCCAATAATTCTTTATTTAGATATGTACACGTTTGAAAAAGTTTATCATTATTCTCATTTCGTAATTCTTTCAAAAATAGAAAATAACACCGCAACCATTCATGACCCCTGGTCAGGACAAAAACTGGAAGTGGGCACTGATAAACTAATTAGGTCAATAAGTTATCTTAGAAATATGCTGAAAATTTCCCCCAAAGTTATAAGGATTTGCGATAAGTAATCTTCAGATTATTAGGATATTTCCAATAAATGAAATTAATTTGTTAACCCAAAAACCAACAGTCCTTTATTTTAAATCTAATTGATTATTATAATGGAGTTTAAGAATTCAGGTGAGAACAAATGAAAGCCAAACCAAGGTCTTCGGAAGTTAGGGATTTTGAGAAAGAAATTTTTAATGTCTTAAATAAACCATTAAAAAAGGGGGCATGGCTTTGGTGGTTCTGGTTGTTCTACATAAAAACTCCGAAAAGCAAAAAACCAAGACAATTGATGATTTTGTGGTCTTCCAAGAATAATCCAATTGTTGAGTGTAATGGGGTTACTGTTACCTGCAGGCAGCCAATAAATAAATCAAAGTTTGATGGCACTGTTGCGGCATGGTATTTTGATGGCAAAAAAATGCACCACAATTTTATTATGGAGCAATGCAACTTGAGAGTTTCGGACACAAAAATTTCTTCGGACACAAAAATTCCAACTTCTTATCAAGTAAACAAAACCAGCAATATAATTAAAATAGGGAATGACTTTAAGTTTATTGCGAAGAGGAAAGGCGACCACAGTTTTTTAAAACCAATCAAAAGTCATATTGAATATTTAGGAAAAGGTTATTCAATTATCAGGGTAAATAAAATGGATTTAACAGGAACAATAAAAAATGAAAAAATTACGGGAACTGCTTATCTTCAGAGAGTCTATGTAAATTCCCCTACAGTTCCCTGGTACTGGGGGTTATTCCATTTTGATAATGGAGGGGTTATTCTTTATTTTAACCCAAGGATTGCGGGAAAGTCAATAAAAAAACAATTATATTTCTTTGACAGCAAAAAACTTTATAAATTTAAAAAGATGAAAGTAAAAAGAATAGAAGGAAAATTGCCGGTTTTTGAAGTATTAGGGGAAAGCAATCAGGAAAAAATAAGTTTCAAAGTAAATCCTTATTCCCATTCTTCGTGGACATTAAAAAGGAAGGTTCTTGGTTTCCTCCCAAGCAATATGAATTATAATGAATATCCCTCAACTATTTCTGATTTATCCCTCACAGACAGGAAATCTGGAAAAAATATATTAATTAAAGGTCTTGGCAGCAATGTGGGCAATGCTGAACACACAACAGGAGTGCTTTTATAGATAATTTCCGAAGAACATAGAAAAATTAAATAAATCTAATTATGAGAATTTTAAAGAAAGAAAAAGACAGTATATCCGTAATTCCTGAGAGTATAAATGATCTCTGGTTTTTATTCACCCGTCTTGGAAATATGGTTGTTGAGCAAAGAACTTTGCGGACAAAAGTTGTTAAAAAATCTGGAGAAATATTAAAAGGCAAAAAAATACCCCAGATACTTTCAATAAAAGTTGAAAAAAAGAAATGGGAAACAAACAGGGTAAGATTAACAGGAAAAATTACTTCAGGTTCAGAAAAAAATAAATATCATTCCCTTGATTTAAAAGTGTACTCAAAAATAAAAATCTACGGCGGATTGAATAATCTGCCAAGACCGGAAAATTATAAAATTCTGACCTGCGTTGTTGATAAAGGAGAAGCTGATTTTAGGATATATGATTTCATTAAGTTAAAGGATATTAAGAAAGTTGCTGCGAAGGGAAGGGAAACAGAATATTATAAGGAAATTGCTTCAGCTCTGGAAAAAGAAAATATGGAAATTATACTTGCGGGTCCGGGAAAACCAAAAAATTTGGTTGCCAAATTAATTGACAAAGAGATAATAGTTGACAATTTATCCAACGGTGGGGAAAGGGGATTCAAAGAATTGTTGACAAGAGGTTGCATTAAACAGGTTATAGGGAAATTCAGGGATAGGAAAGAGAAAGAGACGGTGAAAAAATTCCTTATTGAAATAAAAAAGCAATCTGATAAAGTTTGCTATGGTTCTGAGGTAGAAAAAAATAAAGACAAACTAAATGAAATTTTAGTTCTTAACAGCCTTGTGCCAAAATATGAAGATGCTTTGGAAGAATATGAAAAAAACGGAGTAAAAATAAATGTTGTGAATGATGACCGTGAATATTGCAAAGAAATCAGGCAGTTTGAGATTATCGGACTTTGCTGGTATTAAAGCAAATCCCTGCTTTTGAAAAGATATCCGAACGGGTAACCGCATATTTTATCTCTTGAATATTCAGATATTTTTTTAACATCTTCCCTATCCACAACGACATAACATCCCGAAATATTTGTAATTGATTCAAGCGATTTTATTGAGTCTTTTAAACTCCTGCCTGTGCTGAGAACATCATCAACAATTGCAACCCTATCTTCTTTAGTTGGTTTATGATATTCCCATTTGGTTTCTGGACCATATCCTTTTTTTTCTTTTCTTAGTGTGGTATATTTTAAGAAGTGTCTTGAACTGATTGCTTCTGCTAAAGGTCGTCCCCCAAAACCCTCTCCGTAAACACAGGTTATATTTTCAGGGAATAATTTATAAAGTTGATCTGATAATTTATTTCTAATTTCTGGGTCTCCAAGAACATTCTTTATATTGAAATAGACTTTGGAATTACCCCCGTATTTCAGGTCTACTGTTATTCTCTGGATTACTTCAGGTTGGCTTAGTCTTGTTTTTAGGTAGTTATTACCCATAATTTAAAGTAAGATTTTCTTAAAATAGAAAATAAATTTATTAATTATGCATTTTTGCAATAAAGAAATAAGCGGACCTTTTACAATTCCAAGTGGGATAGTTGCCACTGAAGTTTCTGTTTTGGAAAAAATTGCAAATGAAGTTCCTGAAGTGGGAATTCTTACAACAAAGAGCATTGGGTTAAAGAGAAGGAAAGGTAATAGGGAACCGATTATTGCGCAGTATAACTCAGGGTCGTTTGTGAATGCTGTTGGTCTTACAAATCCGGGGGCGGATGTTTTTGCGGAAAAACTTTCAAAAATAAGTATTCCGGAAAATAAATTTTTACTTTGTTCAATATTTGGAAACAGTGCGGAAGAATTTTCAAAAGTGGCGGAAATATTGTATGAATCTGCTGATGGTTTTGAATTAAATCTGTCATGCCCACACGCGGAAAAATACGGGCAGGCTATTGGACAGGATAAAGAATTGATTTATAAAATAATAAAAAAAGTTTCTTCAATAGGAAAACCAGTGTTTGCAAAAATTTCTCCAAATTTGGATGTTAAAGAAACTGTGGGGTGTTGTATTGAGAGCGGTGTAAGCGGAATTACCGCAATTAATACAGTTGGACCTGGTTTACATCTTAATGACGGTTTACCTGTACTTTCAAACAAGGTTGGGGGGATCTCAGGAAAAGCAATTCTCCCTATTGGATTAAAGTGCATTAAAGAAATCAGGGAAATTACAGATCTACCTATCATTGCATGCGGTGGAATTTCAAATGCTGGGGATGTAGAGAATTATAAGAAACTCGGGGCAAATTTTTTTGGAATAGGTTCTGCGCTTGCGGGAATGAGTATAGGAGATATAAAAAATTATTTCAGTGAATTGTCAAGAGATTTAAAGGAAAAAACAAATAATGCAGAAGGTTTGTTGAAAAGCAACCTGAATATGAATTACAGGAAATACTTGGTTAAAGAAAATAGGAATTTAACAGACGATTTGTTTATGCTAAAATTTGAGAATAATATGGAAATAGAACCAGGTCAGTTTATATTTGCGCACCTTCCAGAAAAAGGAGAAAAACCATTTTCTGTTTTTGATAATACACCTTTAACTTTAATGATTCGAAAAGTTGGTTGTTTTACAGAAGAATTGTCAAAATTAAAAAGAGGAGATTTTATTAATATAAGAGGTCCTTATGGTGTTTCTTTAAATCCAAAAGGTAAACTTTTGCTTGTAGGTGGCGGAACTGGAATAGCTTCTCTCTTGCTTTTTGCAAAAAGAAATAAAAATGCAGTAATTTTAATTGGAGTAAAGGATAAATCTTATTTACCTTGCATAGCTAAATTTAATTCAGTGTGTAAAAATATTTATATTGCCACAGATACCGGTGAAATCGGGCACAAGGGTTTTGCAGTGGATCTATTGGAAGATATTTTGGAAAAAGAAAAACCAGATTATTGCATCAATTGCGGACCGAAAATCATGATTGAGAAATCTATTGAATTGGAACTTAAATATTTAAAACCAGATCAAATTTATTCTTCAATTGATTTTATAACAAAATGCGGGATTGGTTTATGCGGGTCATGTGCAAGTTCAAAGGGATGCCGGAGTTGCGTTGATGGTCCTTTTTTAAATCCAAATCAATTATAATTTAATCTAAATGATTTGTGCAGTTTATGAGATGTATTTTATGTTTGTTTGTGTCAATTTCAATTATATTTAATGCTGTGTTATTTTGTTTAATTTTTTTAAATTCGTTTCTCGGCAATTTAGTCAGGTAAAATAATAATTCCATGATTATAGCCCCGTGGGTTACAAACAAAACAGTTTTCTCTGGATGCTGTTCAATAATTTTATACAAAAACTTTATAATTCTTTTCTGAGCTTCCACTCCGCTTTCTCCATTAAGTGGTTTGTATTTGTGAAACTCTACCCCGCTTTTTTTTACAACATCATTCAGTTCTTCCCAAGGTTTTCCTTGCAGGTCTCCAAAATTTTTCTCTTTTAATTCATCCTTAAATTGAATGTTTAGGTTGTGGTATTTATTGATGATCTCTGCGGTTTTCTTTGCTCGATCCAAAGTGCTTGAGAATATTAAGTCTATCTTTTCATCTTTTAGTCTCAGGCTAAGTTTATTTGCCTGGTTTATTCCATTTTGATTTAGTTTTTCGTTAATAGTTCCTTGGAATATTTTCTTGGAATTATATTCGGTTTCCCCGTGCCTGATAATTAATAATCTCATATAATATTTTTGGAAGAAATTAAAGCAGAGTTGAATAATCAGTAAATTCTTAAGAACCAATTATTTAAATTAATACGCCGAGAGCAGGATTTTCGTACCATCAAGATTATTTTTTTGATATTTTGAATCTTGTTTCTTTTGGCTTAGGGGTTTCTTTTTAAAAGAAAACCCTTATTCGAACCTGCGTTTCCTTTCGGAAAACTGGTGTCTTTTGAATAGAATCTGAAAAAGCATCAACTTTTTCTAATTCCCTTTCTTTGACATTGATGACTTTCTTTCGGGAAAGAAAGACTTCACTCAAGCCAGCCGCGTGTGACCGCAGTTTATATTTGATTTATTTGCTGCTTTGGCCGCTCCGCCATCTCGGCATAAATAATAATATAATAATTTTTAAGGAGTTTGCTAACTCTTCTTTTTCCTGAGATAAACATTTTCAATCATTTCCATTTTCTTGAATTCATCCAGTTTTTTGGTTACTTTTGTAGGTAATGTGTCATATATTTTTGATAATTTAAATGCATCCAGTTCTGATAATTCATCCCAAAGGTTATTATCTTTCAGGATTTTATTGATAATTTTCCTTTTCTCTTCATTCTTTCCCGGAAACTTTGCAACAGATTTTACCCATAATCTTGCCATATAATCTGAACCATTAAGGGAATTTACTTTTTCTTTTTCGCAGAATTTCACAATAGCTTTTTTTATCTGTTCAAGTTCTTTATCAATTTTTTCAACAATTTCTTTTTTTTCATTATTCAGTTTTGCGTATTTGTTTACCAATTCCACCCCAGAGTCTTCAAGAAATTTGTTTGGTTCAAGGTTCTCGGTTTTTATAATATGTTTCCATTCAGGACAGATGTCTCTGTACTCGCACCACTTGCATAGCGCCGATGGTTTTTGTTTAAATTCTTTTTCACTTTCTATCTTGTCAATTAATTTAATTGTGTCTGCTTTTAGTTTTTCAAGTTCTTCATTTGTTTTTTCAATTACAATTTCTTTATTCCCGGATAAGAAATGCCATATTAATTTTACATTTTTTGCGTCTTGATATTTTTCAATAATTGCTATTGCATAGAGGGCAAGTTGCCGGTCTTTTTTAAGATATTCTTCCTGCGGAACTTCAATATTTGTTTTGTAATCATGAATTTCATATTCCCCATCTCCGGTTGACATAAGTCTGTCAATAAAGCCCTGTAATTGATATTTCCCCTCTTTGTCAAGGGAGATCATTATTTTTTTTTCTATACCGATAATTTTTCCGTCTGTAAAAGGATAATATCTTTCATAATAATCTCTGATATATTGTTCTCCCATTTTCCTGAAATTTTCTTCATTGTATTCTTTTCTCACTATTCGGATTGAATCGCTCCAGTTTTCCTTCCATATTTTATTGTAATATTTGATAAGTTCTTCAATTGAATTTTCTTTCTTGAACCTAATATCTTTATAAAGTTTTTCAAGAGTGCTGTGAACCATGCTCCCCATGAAAGCTTCTACACTTTGTTGGACTTTTGGTTCTATTTTATCAAGATATTGGTATTTAAATTTCAAAGGACACTGCTCAAAACAGGAAAGCCTCGAATGCGAGTAAATCATAATTATATAATAGAATAATTAGTCTGTTTAAATCGTCTGATTTCTGAAGTGGTTTGTTCATATACTACTTCAACAATATTAACTCTGCTAGCCAGATTGATGAATTCTATAAGACCTAAATCATAGGCAGTATGATATTCCAATTTTCCATCTCTTAAAATAGTATATCTTACGACGATACATCTTTCTTCTTCCATAATTTTGTTAGAAATTTAATGTAATCACTTACTTTTGTGGTATAAGTATTATATATAACAAACTTATTCAGACAATCATTCCAATAATACTTGTTGGGATTTATCCTAAAAATCTATAAATACCTTTAAAAATACTATTATGGTTAATAAAGTCAACAAAAAATTATTTTTAGGAATTCTATTAACATTTATAATTTGCATTGGCTCTGCAATCTTTGCGGGTTATTCAACAGGTCCTTATGGAAATTATCCAAACCCCGGAGTACATCCTGGAATGATTGGACCCGGAATATTTAATGCTTCTGGTATGGCTAATCCTATTTGGGTTATTCCGGGTATATTGAATATGAATAACAATAGAATAATTAATATTTCCACTCCAACAGCAAGTAGTGATGTTGCTACAAAAGGATATGTGGATGCTGCTAGTGGAAATGGTGGCGATTATTTTGTTAGTATGAAATGTGAAGGTAAAGTAGACAGCAATAATATCATCAGTGCTTGGGTTGTAATGGTTTCAGACTGCCCTTCGGGATGCACAGAAATTTATTATCACGACGCACTTAATCCAGATAATTCTGTGGTGGGAGAAAGCAATTACCAAAAATTTGGAAGTATTATTATAAAAAGACAAAAAGAATTCTTTTGGCATACTGGGGTTATTGGTTATTGTAAACAGACTGGTAGTATCAAGGCCTGGGATGCAAATACAGGATTAGAATATACTCAGAGCAGTACTATTCCGGAGATAGGTTCAAGCTTCCGGTATGGAGATTGTGCAGTTTCCTGTTCTATAAGGGTTTGTAGTTGTTAATTTTATGGACATAAGAGCAAAATATTTTATTTTTATATTATTTGCAATAATTTTGATTTATATTTATTTAAATCAACCAGTCTATCTTGAAAAACCAGTTAAGTTGCAAAATGAGAATTTAAATTGTGTCATCAAAACACAGGAAAACATAGTTCGCGGGACTTCCCTCACAGGTTTAATTGAAAACGGGCAGACTGTTAAAATCCTTTTTGATTAGTTGGGTGAGAATATCCTTAAGATATTGCTTTATTTTTAATCACTCTTTTATATAATTTATCATTTGCGCAGATAGTTGCTGGATAATTTATCCTAAGAATCTATAAATACCTTTAAAAATACTATTATGGTTAATAAAGTCAACAAAAAATTATTTTTAGGAATCTTATTAACTTTTATAATCTGCATTGGCTCTGCAATATTTGCAGGT
>CAZLSF010000004.1:0-24405 GCA_964562245.1 uncultured archaeon
TTCTGATGTCATTGTTTCCGTGTTTTAATGGCATTGTGAAGTCATTGTTTCCAAAAATTCCTGAAACATTAATTATAAAAAAAGACCGCCTGTATTGTACAACCATTGGGACTTAAAAGCTGTTAAAGAAGGGATTGTGATTTGAGAATTTATACCTGATATTTAAGGGTTGTTAACGCATAGATTAGTAAAATAATAGTCGTTATATTCAATTTTCGTGTTAATATTTATAGGGACACTATCTATTTAGTATGCCCAAGATATTATCCATTCACAAGCTATTATATATACATTGATGACTATGAGCAAATACAATAACTTTTCGCTCGGGCGGCAAATTAAAAAACCGCTGAACAATAAGAAATTGATTATTTATGGTGTTGATGCAGTGAGGAAATTTTTGCAATAGTTTTGGGAATTTTGCTGTACAGGAGAAAGCGGATATTTTAAAAGTGGAAGAATGAGTTTAAGTCTGAGGTGGATTGACCAAACTTATAAATAAATATAAGTTTAGTTAATTATGGCAATACCTTTAATTTTGAGAATCAAGAGAAAAAAACACAGAGAGCTGGCTGGTTTGCAGGACATACTTATAGAGAATATCTATGAAATCCTGCCCGAAACTGTTTTGCATGGAGGCACTGCAATATGGAGATGTTATTCGGGGAATAGATTTTCTGAGGATATAGATGTTTATATTGAAAGGGATGTAAAAAAAATAGAAGAATTTTTTAAGAAATTAAAAGAATTGGGGTTTGAAATAATCAAGAAAAGGATAAAACAGAATTCCCTATTTTCTGTGTTGAGATTTAATACTGCTGAAATTCGATTTGAGGCTGTGTTTAAAAAAGTAAATAGCATTATAAAAGAATATGAAACATGCGACGAATCTCTGGTAAATATTTATACTCTGCTACCCGAAGATTTAATTAAAGAGAAAGTGAGTGCTTATATTAGCAGGAGAAAAATCAGGGATTTGTATGATATTTTCTTTCTTTTGAGATATGTTAAAGAAGTTGAGAAAGTAAAACCCGAACTAAAAAAACTCATTCAAAAATTTGAAAATCCTGTAGATGAAAAAGACCTGAAGACCATAATACTTACGGGAATTACTCCAACTAAGAAGGATATTATTAATTACATTGACAGGTGGGTAAGATGAAATATATGGATAAAGTCAGGGAATATTTTAAAAATACTTCAGTTGCAAGTATAAGTTCAATATCAATGCTTGTTGAAAATAAAAATTACCTCTATATATTTCTTAATCATCTTTTGAAAAAAGGAGATATAAATAGAATAGGAAAAGGTTATTATACCATACATGATGATCCTTCTTTAATTGTTTATTGTATGAAGCCCGCTTATCTTGGATTGCAAGACGCGATGAGTTTTCATAATCTTTGGGAACAGGAAACCTGTCCGGTGGTTATAACAACAAGAAAAGTGAGAACAGGCACAAGAAAAGTTTTTGATTCCAATGTTCTTGTCAGGAGAATTTCCCCAAAATATTTTTTTGGTTATGATTATTATAAATATGGGGATTTTGTGTTTCCTATCAGCGATATTGAAAAAACATTTATAGATTTGGTGTATTTCAGAGAGATTAGAGCTGAATTTGTCAAGAAATTCAAGAAGAAGGTAGATATTAAAAAACTGGGATTATATCTTAAAAAATATCCTGAAAATTTTAGGCGCAAAGTTCTTGATATATTGTAGGATTAAGTTTGAAGAAAAATAGAGATAACCCAAGCATATCAGATATTTATTCCTTAAAATACAATTTTTCATTAATGAAAGGAATCAAAGCACTTATTACCCCAGATACGCATAAATCTTTTCGATTCAAAACATCTTTTGTAAAAAATCCTATTGCCCCGCCTTTATGTTTTATATTAGATTCTCCGGTTAATTCATCCATTACCGGACCAAGTTCTCCCCCATTCAGAAGTTTCTCAGTAACAATTTCCGGGAGTTCAAAAAAAGAAGATGCTCCAAGACCAGTCCGGTCTTTATTATCAATAATATAAACCACCATAAAATTGCACCATTTTGAGTGGAATTTTGTTATTCCTCCTTCAATTCCAACAAAAAAATCATTGTTTAAATTTTCCAACTTATTTTTCTTCTTCAGTTCCAAAGCCCGGTTCTTTGCGCCCTCAAAGATTTCATCATTTATTGGCTGGTCCGAAACCCCTGAATTAACATCCAGACCAATAACCTCAATGTCTTTAAAATAATTTGAAAAACTCTCTTTCACAGATTCTATTTTTACCGGATTTTGCGAACCAACCAGTATTTTAATCATAATATACCTAATATAATTTGATTGATTAGCCAAATTAAAGTATTTATATATTAAAATTATTATTATATTGTGGTTAATATGACAATAACATCATTAATATTGGAGGCAGGAATATCCCTTTCTTTAGTATTCTTGCTGTTCAATTTTTGCATGAGTATAACAACTTCGAGTATGGAAATGACAAATAATCTCCTGGATGATATATATAACCAGGACTTTAAAGAAATAGATGAAGATAAAGCAGAAATGGATAATTATCTTAATGGACTTGGGTCAATTTCACTTGATTTTATGAATAATTTCGATAAAGATGAATTAACCGATGAAAATATCAGAAAAATAAAAGATGCTATTGGCGATTATGAAGAAACAGGAGAAACTAAAGAATTAAAAGAACTTTTGAGCAGGATAAAAGATGAAAAATAAACCCAACTATTTCTTCTTTGTGGGCTTTTTCATTTGCACCAACTTACCTTCAAGGAAATTATTTGCAATTTCACCGCAGTTTTTCCCCTTTGCTTTGTAAATATCAATTAAATTATCCCTTAGTTTGTTAACCGAAATCTCACCAATTTCTTTAGTTATTACGACATCCACTTTTTCTTTCAGGAGAAAATCAACAACATCCAGCCCGGTCCTTATTTTTTTCTTTTTATAAGGATTTTCTTTAAAATAAAAATTGTTAATAGATTTTTTATCTGTCTCAAGGAACATAAAATAATCAGTTCTTCCAAAGTGATCCATTATTTTTGAATTTAAACCCTTATGATTTAAAACCGGAATTGCAATTTTATTTTTCTCTGATTTGTAAGGTTCAATATGAACTGTGAATGATTTAATAGAGCTTATTTCATCATGGATTTTACTTTCAATTTCATCCGCAATATCGTGAGCTTTATTAACTGAAGCAGATTTTTTAATACTTATTTTAACTTCTCCAAATACAAAAGGTCCTGCTTTTCTCAGTTTCAGGTCTGAGTAATCATTAACCCCTTTTACTTTTTTTATAATTTCTTCCACCCTTTTTTCTTCTTCAATCGGGCTGATATCCATCAAAGAAAAAATAGAATCTCTTAGCGAAAGAATGCCTATCTTCAATATCATTACTCCTATTATAATTGCGATAATCCCTTCACCCCAATAAATGCCATAAGAATTCATAAGAATCGCGATAAAAACTCCGATTGAAGAAATCCCGTCAAAAAATCTTTCTTTTGAGTTAATAATTAAAGCCTGGGAATTAATGGCTTCACCTATTCCCCGCAGGTATTTTGACACAAAGAATGAAACAATAGAAGATATTAAAGCAACAAATAATGCAATAAAAGGCATTGTTATTTCAGAAACAACAATAATACTTAAATAACCCTTAATTATCAGATTAACCGCGACATATAGGATAAAAAATGAAATAAATAAAGTCGCCAGAGACTCTGCTTTATAGTATCCATAAGGGAATTTTTCATCTGGTTTTCTTTGAGCAATTTTGAGACCAGCCCATGAGATAATATCAACAGTTAGATCAGCAAAGCTGTGCATAGCATCGCTTATCAAAGCAATACTTCCGGATAAAAAACCCACAACTAATTTTATAATCACCAATGAAATTGAAATCAATCCGGCCTTCCCTGCAGCAGCCTCGCCTTTTTTCAGATCCATAATAAGGTAAGATTCTATTACTTATTTTTAAAGCATGAAATTTAAGATAATCAGAGAAACTATGAGTAATCCGAAAAATTCAGGAAATTTCAAAGAAATCTGCGGACATTAAAACAAATTATTTAGTATTAATACTTTTATAATAATTAATGGACGAAATAAACTCTTATGATGATGCTTTAAATCGACTGGATGAAATAACTGTTAAATATAAATTAGATAAAAAAGATGTTGAAATTTTAAAACACCCTAAAAGGAGCCTCATCATTAATTTTCCTGTTAAAACAAAATCAGGCGTTAAAATTATCAATGCTTACAGGGTTCAATATAATGATGCTCTTGGTCCCACAAAAGGAGGTATAAGATATCATCCAGATGTTGATCTTAATGAAGTAAATGCTCTTTCTTTTTGGATGACTCTAAAGAATGCGCTTGTTGAAATTCCTTATGGCGGAGCAAAAGGAGGAATAAAGATAAACTCAAAAGAATTTGATGAATTTGATTTGGAGCAGATAAGCAGAGAATATATAAGGCAAATTCATTCTTTTATAGGTCCTGCAAGAGATATACCTGCTCCTGATGTTTATACAAACCCGAAGATAATGGGTTGGATGATGGACGAATATAATAAGATTAGAAGCGAGCATGTTCCCGCTGTTATCACAGGCAAACCTGTTTTAATAGGAGGCAGTCATGGAAGAGCTTATTCGACTGCTATGGGTGGTTATATTGTATTGAAAACCGCGATGGATAAATATAATTTAGATGCTTCAAGTACAAAAACCGCGGTGCAAGGATTTGGAAATGCGGGAATGAATATTTCAAAAATAATGAATTCAAATAATATGAAGATAGTTGCGGTAAGCGACAGCAAAGGCGGTATCTATAATGAGAATGGGTTGGATATAGAAGAAGTAATAAAACATAAAGAAAGTACAGGTTCTGTGATAAATTTCTATGGAGCAAAACAAATATCAAATTCTGAATTGCTTGAACTGGATGTGGATATTCTAATTCCAGCCGCTCTTGAAAAAGTGATTAACACAAAGAATGCGAATAACATAAAAGCAAAAATGATCCTTGAACTTGCTAATGGACCTGTCACCCGGGATGCGGATAGGATACTAAATGATAAAAATATAATTGTTTTGCCAGATATTCTTGCAAATTCCGGGGGAGTAATTGTATCTTATTTTGAGTGGAAACAAAATTTGCAGGGTTTAAAATGGGACGAAGATATTATATTGGATAAATTACGCAAGAGATTGGAAGCAACTTTTAACAATATTTATGAAAATTATGTGATTAAAGATAAAGTTGATTTCAGAACAGCTTCCTATGCTCATGCAATAATTTCCATCATATCTGCGGAAAAAGATAAAGGCAGAATTTAATTATTATCTATTTATAGACTAATATATTTTTATAACTAATTCTCAAGAAAACCATTAACAATTAATTCAATTGCCTCTGGTTCACTCAAACCTCTTGTTTTTAAGTAATTTAATTCTTCCTCGGAAATTTTGCCGATTGAAGCCTCATGAGTAATCTGGGATTGATTGTCTTTGCAAACAAGTTCTGGTATTAATATTATCTCAGAGGTTTTGTGGATTGGAAGTCCCTGACAATCAAGATGTCCCTTACATTCATCTTCAGTTGTAATCCTGGAGTGCGACAGAATTTTTGCGTTTTCTTTTCCAACAAGTCTTAATTTAAGAATTCCTGAAGAATTTTTTCCTCTAAGAATTATATTGTCATTAGTTTCTAGATCTGTATTCTCACAATCGCCAATAATTGTTAAATTAGCAGTTGAATTTTCAAGACAAACAATATTTGCATTCAATTTCATTTTTTTCGGGGTAGAAGAAACTTTATAATTATAATTAAGTTTCGAACCTTTTTCAAGAATAAATTCATAATCTGTGTCAACAACATCTTCATCACCCCACATGTGAATGTGATTATATTCCAAGACAGCATTCTCTTTTAATATAATTTTACCTAAAGCTGTGTGCCTTCCACAAAGATCTCTTTTAAGTGAATTGCAGGCACCTTGTAATTTTATTTCAAGATCTTTCTCAATAACTATCAGATTCTGAAGATTCTGGCTCACGGATTTTGAAGCAATACTCATGCAGGTAGTAATAGGAAAATCAGTCTGTTCCTTAATCCAGATAAAATATCCTTCTTTCGGTTCGTCTTTAAAATATTCTCTGGTCCACTCATATTTTTTTATTGCCATATTACTCGGCAGAATTTCCACACCTTTTATATTTGTTATATTTATCTCATGGTCTTTCTGCAGATAATCCGCATTCTCTGCATTTTTCATATCCATATTCTTTTATAGTTTTTAAAACCTTCATGTAATCATTTTCCTCACATATAATTTTTCCGTCCACCATTACATTAATTATTTTTGGCTTCAAAAAGTTCAGGATTTCCCCGCTGTGTGTGATTACAAGAACAGAAACATTATTATCAATTAACCTTTCTTTTATAATTTTGCTCACTTTCTCAAGTTTTTTTATATCAAGCCCTGAATCAATTTCATCAAAAATTACAAGTTTCGGATTTAGAGAAATTACCTGTAATAATTCAGATATTTTTTTCTCTCCCCCAGAGAAATTAAAGTTTACGCTTCGATCAAGCAACCCGGGATTGGCTCCAAGTTCTTCAGGAGTTATATCTTGTTTTGATATTTTATCAATCAGTTTAGAGAGTTTTACTCCTTTTATTGTTGGGGGATTCTGCCATGTTATTGCAAGCCCCAGTTTTATTCTCTCTTCCATAGGGAATTTAGTAATATTCATTCCATTAAAAAGAATATTGCCCCCACCAATCTTGTACTTGAGGTTTCCTGCGATTACCTGAACAAGTGTGCTCTTTCCTGAGGCATTAGGACCAAGGAGAGCATGAGTTTCTCCGGAATTTATTTTCAGATTTATCCCTTTTAATATTTCCTTTTTACCTGATTTTACCTTCAAATCTTTAATCTCAAGAACCATAAAATGTTTTCTAATTTTTTAATTAACAGGATATTCTTTCCATTTAATCTACACAACAGAACTTTTCATTTTTATCAGGATTTTGGATCATACAACGATTTAAATATCTAATAATTATTTTTAATTTCTGAGTTATTCTTTCTTTTCCTCTGTTTTAGATTCCTTTTCCACATCTTCGTTAGGTTTCTTCTCGGTTTCTCCTTTCTTTTCTGTTTCCTCGATTTTGTTCTCTTTGGATTTCTCAACTGATTTTTCTGTTGCAGGAGCCTCCTGATTTTCTGATTTTTCATTGGTTTCTGGTTCTTTTTCGGAAACCTCAGAAACACCTTCTTCAGTTTTTACCTCTTCAACAGGTTTTGGTTTCTTAATCTTTTCTTTCAGTTTAATTTTATCCTCTTCATTTTTAAGTACAATATAATTTGGCTGGTTTACCATTTTCTCTCCAACAATTACCTTTTTGTGTGATATAAATTGTCTTGCCTGTTTCAAAGTATTTGCAAGACCTTTTTTGAAAAGGATTGTCTGCAACCTTCTCTCGCACAAATCTTCAAAGTTTAGGTTTAAAACCTCTTCAATAGGCACCTTCTTTGTGATTAAACCCATTTTTATCAATTTATTCATTAATATATCTTCTGCTTTTTTATCTTTTGTGGCAAGAATCTTCCTTGCTCTTCTCATAAGGTGTTTAAAAGTATAATCAAGTCTCCATATTTCCTTTTTTCTCCTAAAACCGTAATTCTTTTTTAATTCTTTGTCTGCGGCAATACGGGCTGTGTTAAATATTTTTCTTGGTCTTTTCCATTTCCGCCTTAATCTTTTTGGATCTCCCATTATTTACCACCTTTAGAACCAGGAGTTCCTTTTTTCCTGCTGACGCCAACAGTTTTACCTTTCCTGAAATGGCTCTTTGTTCTCTGACCTCTTACAGGAAGATTAAACTGGTGTCTGATACCTTTGTAACACCTGATTTTCTTTAAAAAAGAAATTTCATTCTTGTTTTTTAAAATAAGGTCTGATTCAATATAATGCTTGTCCTCACCGGTTTCTATGTCCTTCTGATGATTGCACATCCAAGAAGGAATTTTGTATTTACCCGGATTATAGACCACATCTTCAAGTTTTTTAATCTCATCTTCTGAAAGTTCATTTAATTTCATATCTGCATTAAATCCAAGAGAAACTCTTAAAGCATGGCTAAAATTATTTCCTACACCTTTTATTTTCCATAAAGCTCTTTCAATAGGCATAGTTGCGTCTAAATCCTTTCTTGCTAGTCTTATTATTTTTCTCTTCTCCATTAATAATTAAAAATTTAAAAATAGGGTAATAAGTCTATATTTTAGCGTTTGGTTATTCACAAATGATTTGTTGTTTAAATTTTTAATCACTCACTGGAAATAGGGTATTTATAGAGGACTTCTATGGAACCAGAATCATTATTCTCAAATTCCCCGTAAATATATTTTCTTAAGATTTGGTTTAATTAAATTCAAATAAGTGAATTATGAACAAAATACTTGGTTCAAGTTCCCTCTTTACAGGGACAATAATAGGAGCGGGAATTCTTGGTTTACCTCATATTATTGAACAGACCGGTTTTATAATTGGTTTGATGGAAATTATATTTATAGGTTTCATAATTCTCCTTATTTCCCTGATGACCGGTGAAATTGTTCTAAGAACTAAACAATCGCACCAGATTCCCGGGCTGGTGGAAAAATATATTGGGAAAAAAACAAAACATATCATAACTTTTTTGAGTCTGGTTTTTATGTATGGGGCTATGATTGCCTATATACAGGGTTGCGGAAATATAATAATTCTTCTTGGATTTACCCCTTTAATTGCAAAATTGATATGTTTTATCTTGTTAACAACAATAATTCACTTCGGCATCAAAGGTGTTGAAGACGGAGAATTAATATTAACTCCTTTAATAATAATATGTATTCTTATTATCAGTGTTTCAACATTATTCTATTTTGAACCCTCTAATCTTGCAAAAGTGGATATCTCAAACACATTATCCCCAATCGGGGTAATAATGTTTGCATTTGCAGGACTCTTTGCAATTCCGCAGATGAAAGAAATCCTGGGGTCTGAGAAGAAAAAGCTTAGGAAGAGTATTCTTATAGGTTATTTCATTCCTTTTTTAATTTATATCTTTTTTGTCTTCTCGTGCATAGGAGCCCTCGGCGAAAATATCTCTGAAATTGCAACAATAAGCCTTGGAAATCAATATGGAATTTTTTTTCTGATTTTTGGGAACTTATTTGCATTTTTCGCAATGGCAACTTGTTTTATCTCTATAGGAAATTCAGCAAAGGAAATTTATAATCAAGATTATAAAATAAATAATAATCTTAGCACTATCCTTGCACTTTTTCCTTCCCTTATCGCTTTAGGTAATTTTTCAACATTTACACAAATATTATCCCTGACTGGAAGCATAGTTTTTACACCTATACTGATTATAATCATTTACGTTTTTTATAAAGCAAAGAAGAAAGGCGAAAGAAAACCTGAGTATGAATTAAAAATTCCCAATTGGTCTCTATGGTTAATTGTTTTATTTCTCTTGTTTACTGCGGGTTTAATTGGGTGGCAGTTTTTGTTGTTTTAGGTTAATTTTGCAGTATCTTCTATGAAATATTCCAATATTATTTCTATTGAATACTTTTTGAAAATCTCTTTTAAATTATTTTATTTGATTATAATATATGAACTATTCAGATATAATAAAAATTGGGGATGGTTGGTATGTCGCAAAAATAGGAGGTTTTTCAGATGAACTTCATCAGGGCTATGACCCGGGAACTGGTGTTTATATTGGAATAGGTATAGATCAGGAAAAATTAAATGAAAAAAATATTGATCCCTTTGAAGACTGCATTGTGTCACCCATAGAAAATCCTCCAAATATATTTTATAAAAAACTCGTGGATTATTCTTTTCAGGTAATTCCATTAAATCAAACTTTTCCGGAATCATTGAAACTTTCTGAAAAAGGAGGTATTGTTCTTCCAAGCATATTCAGAAATCGTAAATTAGGTATTGTGGAAGGAAATGATGTTAATCTTAAGTTTGATTATTATCGGTTGTTTTAGTGGTCGTAATTTTAAAAATAGTTTATTCTTTTATCCATTTTCCATATCGATATCTACATTTACCTTGATATCTCTGAGCACGTAGGCATCCCGTGCTTGATTGCTGACTTAGTTTTTCAAAATTCCCATAATAAGAATTAGCTGCAGAAGCAATATTGCATTTACTTACAATATCCCCATCTTCATTTATTTGAGATAATATTTGTCCCGAACGCCATATGGGCAATTTCCAATAGTTATCTGTTTAGTAGTATTATAATTAAGTAATAAAACTTTAAATGTCCTTTATTCTAATCCTCTTTATGATGGTTTATGTAGGTTCTGACCATTTATCCCCAAGTTTTCCCCCAACACTCAAAATCAGAACTACAAAAACAATCCCAGCAATCAATAAAATATCATCGGAGGAAATCATTGAACCTGAGGGTAATAGGATTGACCGATAAACTGTCATAAATACAAGGAACAGAATTGCTATTGTAATCAGCATCTCCCAATTTGCAGCAGATTTTGTTCCATTTTTTTTTTCAATAAGCAGATTTTTGAGCAGGACAAACACAAAAAGGATAATAAATAAAATACTAAGATAAGGAAGCCATGCATATAAGAGTTTTACATAAATCTCAGAAATTAGGGAAAACAAAGCCATTGACAGGGCAATCAGAACATTAACCTCTTTTTTGTTAAATATTTTTGAAATTGAAAGAACCCCAAAAACAAGGGCAAATGTAAATACTAAGGGAATTATATAATAAATATATTCAGAGAACATCCATGAAGAGAACAACACCATAATTAGCTTATTTTTATTAGTTTAGACTGTAATTAGCTTATTCGAATTTTTCATTTTTTCGATCACTTTCAGATTTTTGTATTCTTTAAAAACAATAATTACTTGGAGTATTATTAAGATTGTTAAAACAACAAATTGAAAAAAAATAATTTCAATTATAGGAACATTACTGCCAAATACATACATAATATTATCAAGTATATATAAAAGAAATAGTTAAATTAACTATTTTTATTAACAATTATGCCCCTGTAGTCTAGCTCGGTTAAGCCCTTTCTTTAAAAAAAAAGAAACCAAACTTTAATAAAATAAAGGGACCATGGATACCGGCCTCTCGTGAGGTTTTCTTTCTCGAAAAAAACACCTCAAGTAAAAGAAAGGAAAATTCAAAAACAACTTAAGGAGAAAGCCGGAGACCCGGGTTGGCTTTGAAATAAAAAAGCCACGGAATCAAATCCCGGCAGGGGCAATTAATTAAATTCTTAACCTGTATACATTTAAACACACTAAAATTATGAAAATTAAAATAAATCAAAAAAGTAAATCAAATATGGAAGAAATACTGAAGGAAGAGGTGAAAATAATATGAATAAAAAAGAACCTTTGATTTTTTAGAGCATATTTTGGAAAGTATAAAAGACATAGAATCTTATTCTAAAAATGTTTCTAAAAGTAAATTTTTCAAAGACAACCAATTATAAGATGCAATAGTCAGAAGAATTGAGATAATTGGCGAAGCTGTCAAGAATATTCCCAATAACCTGAAAAATAAATATACAGAAGTCTCCTGGAAAGAGATAATCGGAACCAGAGATATTTTTATTTATCAATACTTTGGAGTTGAGTTAGAAATTGTCTGGAATATTGCTAAACGCGATTTACCGGACTTGAAGAAAAAATTAATAATATTTTGAATGAATTGAAAAAGAATAATTAATTATGGCAAACCCCTATTTTATTGTATCTGCAGAAACAGTTCCTATTGAGATTGAGAAATATGTGAATTTGGACGAAGATTCAAAAAAGGAAGTATTAAATCCAATAGATTCAAAAATAATTGCTCTTGGAATAAGACATAATAAAGAAAATAAGATATTCTGCGGGGAAAATGAAAAAGAGATTCTTGATAAATTTTGGTTTGAGTGGAATCTAATTACAAAAGGAAGCACTTATAATTCAATAATTGGATTCAATATTTCAAATTTTGACATACCTTTTATCGCAACAAGAAGTTTCATCAATGGCAATGTTATATCCCCATTTTCCATGAAACAAGTCCTTGATTTGAGAAACAAAATAAATGCTTATAGATATGGGAAAACAAGAGGAAAACTTAAGGAATACGCTTCTTTGTTAAAACTAAAAACCACAGAAATCGAAGGCATAGATATTGCAAAATTATATTACAACAAAGACCTTGATAAAATAAAATTACATCTTTCAAACAACCTTGAAATTGTTGACGGGTTGTATAAAAGAGCAGTTGAAACAAACATAATAAAAATAAACAGATGGTAAATTATGTATTTATTCTTTGATACAGAGACCACAGGATTGCCAAGAGATTACAAAGCCCCAATATCAGAATTGGATAATTGGCCGAGATTAGTGCAAATTGCCTGGTTGCAATACAATCATTCAGGAGAGAAATTATTAAGCAGGAATTATATTATAAAACCGCAGGGATTTACAATACCTGAAAGAGCTTCAAAAATCCACGGAATTACAAATGAAATGGCTGTTAATGAAGGTTCTGATTTAAAAGAAGTATTGCTGGAATTTTCAGAAATTCTTAACAAATCAAAAACTTTAGTTGCTCACAATATTAGTTTTGATGAAAAAATTGTGGGGGCTGAATTATTAAGAAATAATATTCAAAGTAGGCTTTTAGAAATTCCGAAAATCTGCACCATGAAATCCTCAATGAGTTATTGCAAAATACCCAGCAGGTACCGAAAATATAAATGGCCTAATTTATCAGAACTTCATAGTATCTTATTTAATAAACCTCTTATGAACGGGCACGATGCGATGGTTGATACAACTGCCTGCGCCGAATGTTTTTTTGAATTGAAAAACAGAGGGGTTATTAATTGATTAGCATTTATGAAAATATTTCAACATTTCATACTATTGCTTTCTATGTTGAGAAAAACTATACTTTCAAAAGAATCAATAAGAAACACAAAAAAGAATATTATGGCAAGGAAAACTTCCAAAAAAGAAATTAGGAGAATTTACAGGTCTGGAGAAGAGAGAATTTTAGGTGGAGTATGCGGAGGCATTGCAGAATATTTGAATGTTGACCCCGTGCTAATTAGACTTCTTTGGGTGATGGGAAGTCTTGCCTGGGGGGCAGGAATATTTTTATATATAATCGCATGGATAATAATTCCAAGAAATCTTAAACATAAGTGGGAGGATTAAATAACCCAAAATAGTTTTAGTTATATCTATATATATAATTATGACAGAGTCTAAACAAAACAAGAAACTTACTTTAGGAATTTTACTGACTTTTATAATCTGCATAGGCTCTGCAATTCTTGCAACTTATTCAACAGGACCTTATGGGAATTATCCAAATCCGGGAATTCACCCGGGAATGATTGGTCCGGGAACTTTTAATGATTCTGGTGTGGCAAATCCTCAGTGGACTATTCCGGGAGACTTAAAAATTAATGAAAAAATAAGCGCTTCTCAATATTGCGACAAAGATGGAAATAATTGCAAGAATATAAGTGAATCCGGTTTTGGAGGCATAGACCCTTATATTGTTGATAGATATACTATAGATAAACAAATATTTTATGACAATACTATTTATTCTGGATCTATATTTGGAGGTACTTGGCCAAAACCACACATAACTGTTGCAAATTATAGTTTTATTATTGATAGAACCAACCCTGCAAATGAAGATGAAAATATACAGGATATAAAACTTCGAGCAACCATGGATTTTTACGGCCAGGGTTCAATAGATATGTTAAGAGTATATTTAGATGGAAATTTAATTTGGCAACCTACGATTACAAGTGCACCAACTGCTATTTATAATTCAAACATTATTGATTTAAGCAGTTATCCTGAAGGAAATCATACTCTTATTTGGAGCATACAAGATTCAACTATCTTTAAATTATATGATTTATATGTATTTAAAAACAGGGTTATTCCAATATATTTTAAATAATTTCTATTTAAACTATTTTATGGTAAAAACCAAACCAAAACCCATAGGAATAGATTCCAACACAAATCCTTGTTCTTTGGTTGCGGGCAGATATGGAACAAAGGATATGATTAATATATGGGGTCCTGAAAAAACTTTTGAATATTGCCTGAAATCACAGGCAACAGCCGTGGAGATAATAAGTCAATTATATCCTGATAAAGTTCCTCCTGATGAAGCTCAGGAAATTATTTCAAAAGCAAATCTTGAAGCAATAGACCCATATAGGATAAGATATCTAGAACAGGAAACTGGACATGATATTATTGCAATAAATACTGCTTTAGATGAACAGGTTAGTAAAAAAGCCGGGGCTCACATTAATAAAGCAAGAACAAGCGCGGATACTACCGAGACCGCAAAAGCGCTGCAACTTAAGGAATCTCTTGAAATAATTGCAGACTCACTGGAAAATTTAAGAGACATTACTCTTGAAAGAAGCGTGGACTGGATAAATATACCTCATATGGATACTACCCATTTATATGATGCTTTGCCAACTGTGCTTGGAAGGCCTTTTTCATTCTACGGGGAGATGCTCCAGTCTGATTTAGAATTTTTGAATTATGTTTATAATAATTCCATATATGGAAAATGGGCTGATGCAACAGGAAATCATCATTCTGCCACTGCTCTTGATATAGACGGCAGAGAACTTGAAAAAAGATACTGCAAAAAGTTAGGTATAAATTGCATGACAGCACCAGCGCAGATACCGGGAAGAGAATTTATTGCGGATAGTATGTATGTTTTGACAAGAAGTGCAGAAACAATGAATAATCTCGCTCATTATATCAGAATGGGGAGAAGCGATGATATTGGTATTTTTAGATTTCCAATTGGAGATAAAGGTTCCTCAGCAATGCCCCACAAAGATTCCAAAGGAGGAAATCCGAGGAGAGAAGAACAAACAGAAGGGTTTGCAAATTATATGAAAGGGGTTATGCAAACAACTTTGGGTTCCTGCAGTTTTGATTATGGAAGAGATTTAAGAGCTTCTGCCCCAGACAGAATAACTCTGGAAGAGTCTTTCAAATGGGGGGATTATGTTATAAGAACTCTTGCAAAAGTATTATATACTTTAGAACCAATTAAAGACAGATGCCTTGAGAGAGTAGAGCGTTCCTATGGTGTCCCGACTTCCCAGCAGATTATGACTTATCTGACAGACAGGACAAAAACAGAAACTCCAATGACGAGAGAGTATGCTCATAATTTAGTTGCAAAACTTGCTACTGAAGCCTATAACAGCAAAAGACCTTTTGTTGAAGTGGTTTTGGAGGATAAAGAAATCACTGACATGCTGCCTGAAGATATTTTAAGAAATATCACAAACCCAATTCAGTATATTGGTCTGAGTAAAGAAATCATTAAGGATATTTATGAGAAATATCATGGAAAAAAGACAATCCGCTAAAAGTATCTTTAAATATATATTATGAAGAAATATTTTATATTTATTTTATTTTTTGTGGTTTTGCTGAGTGGGTGTATAAAAAATAATATAACAACTGAAAATAATAATACAGATAAAAAATTAAAACTGCCTGAAAATTTTACTCTTATACTTACATATGATGGAACGAGTAGTGGTGGCAGTAGAATCTCTAAGTATCAGATATCTTTCAAAAGAGAAAAAGTTGTTTCAGTAAATAGATCTTATTTTGGTGCATCTTGCACTGGAGGTGTTCATCTTTGTGAAGAAAAATTAGATCTCCAAACAGGAAAATGGATAAATACCAAATGGGAAGGATATTCTAATATTAAACCTGAACGTTGCAGTAATTTCGGTTCATATTATACCAGAGAAGAGATTATTCATGCAATACAATCTGGAAAAATTACTCCTAAAGAAAAAGGTTGCCATTATAGAATCTGTTATGAGATTATTGAAAAGTAAATTTAAAAGAAGATAAAATTGAAATGAATTACCTAATATTAAAATATTAGAATTACTAGAAATAAAACCCTATAATTATAATAACCAATATTATTATGTTTAATCAAATTACAGAACATTTAAAATCCTTCAATGAACTTGTTGCTGAAAAAGGTAAAATATTTCAGATTATCTTTTATTTATCTTTAGGACTTCTTTTAGTTTCTCTTGGTTATAATTTAATTTGGTATCTCCTTTATTTATCCTCATACTCAATAACTCCAATAACTTCAGATTTAGCTATTTATTTACCCGGTATAATAGCCTTTTATATGATCTTAACTGTTTTAGTAATATATTTATTGAAGAAAAATAATTTGTATGGTCTTTTAATTCTGTCACTTATTATACCTGCATATATGCTTTTTGAGATTATTGTGGGATATATGTACTCAAAAGATTTCATAGTTCAATTATTATTCGGATTGGTTTTTCTAATTTATGGTGTGGTTTATAGTTTCTTGTTTAATAAAATAAGCAACACTTCAATAAAACTGATTTATTCCTCAGTATTTTTTTCAATTATTGGTTCAATATATTTTGTAAAATATGAAATAATGAGGGTCATTGGTAAATTAATGACTTCAGATTTTTTACCTACAAACTCCCTGCTTTCTTCTTCTGCTTTCTTACAACCAATTAATACTTCTTTTTTCTTTATTTTATTTTTAATATCTTTCAATATTCCTTTTATTAGATATTTTTTATCTCGTGAAGATAAAAAGAAAAAATATCTGTTACTATATCTAATTCCAATCATTGTTTTTATTTTATTATATTTATTGATGTATTCTTTTGCTGTGCCTACGCTTGAATATATATCTTAATTTCAAAAAATGAAATATCCGATTGAAGCAGAGCCTTAGGGTGTATTTATAAAATAAATATGCCACAGAATAACGGAAGTATTTAAAGAATAAATTAAAAAATTAAACTTGCAGGCTCAAAATATTCAGAGAAATTAAATTCGGTGTTGGACGAAATAAAAAGATAATTGTTAGGATAAATTCGGGGGCTCACCTCTTAAAAAACTTATTACAATTTATGATGAAATCAAAACAAAAATATTGGTTAATTGGAATTTTAGTGTTGGTGGTTGTTGGATTAATACTGGGTGTTATCTTGATTAATGGATATATTAATCAAAAAAATGAAAAACAAAACCAAAACCTACATGATAA
Source organism: uncultured archaeon (assembly GCA_964562245.1). Taxonomy (GTDB): domain Archaea; phylum Aenigmatarchaeota; class Aenigmatarchaeia; order QMZS01; family QMZS01; genus QMZS01. The sequence continues at coordinate 17,231 of CAZLSF010000004.1, forward strand.
TAGTACTTTTCTACAACAAATTAAGGACATATGTGAACAAGAAACGAGTCCAAATAAAGATGGTTGTTATATTAGAAATGCTCGAGCAATCGCATTAATAGATTATAACAAAGCAAAAGCACTCTGTAATTTAACTTCAGAGCCAAGAAACTATGATTGTGATTTACAGATTTTATCAATGGTGGATATTAATAAAGTAAAAATAAAATGTGAAAGTACTAAAGATATACAAAAGAAAGATCAATGTTATAATATTCTTATTTCAAAAATATCTGAAACAGACCCAGATGAAGCAGTTAAACTATGTGAAACAAAAGCATTATCAAAGGACAATTGTTATGCTATGGTTGCAGAAAAAATATCCTTTACTAGTTCTACCGAAGTTTATAATACCTCATTAATGATCTGTGATAAAATTCAATGGGCTGCATTAAAAGAAGACTGTAAATGGAGTTGTGAACAGAACTATAAATATGAACGAGAATATGAAAAATAATTTAATTACTCATGGCAACCCTTCGGCGGACTTTCCCATTTCATTCGAATTTTTTCTTTCAGAAAAAAGAACCTAACAGGCAATAAACGATTGCGACTACGCTTCCACTCAAATCGAGCTATGCCCGACTTCGCTTATTGCCAGATTAGAAAAAAATAACTTTATATTTTTTGTATATTACAATTATGAACTCAGAAATTAAAAAATTAAATTTGCAGGCTCAAACATATTCAGAGAAATTAAATTCAGTGTTGGATGAAGTAAAAAAAGTTATTGTGGGACAGGAAGAGATTCTTGATAAATTATTAATCTCATTAATAGCGGACGGCCATGTTCTACTTGAAGGAGTTCCCGGATTGGCAAAGACTCTTATGATAAAAACATTATCTGATACTTTTAATGCAAACTTTTGCAGGATTCAGTTTACCCCTGATTTACTCCCCGCTGACATTACAGGAACCCAGATTTACGACAATAAAAAAGGAAATTTTTACACTCAGAAAGGACCAATATTCAGTAACTTTATTCTTGCGGATGAAATTAACAGGGCTCCTCCAAAGGTTCAGTCCGCATTGCTTGAGGCAATGCAGGAAAAACAGGTAAGCATTCAGGGAAACACTTTCAAACTTGACAAACCATTTCTTGTTTTAGCAACACAAAATCCAATTGAAACCGAAGGCACTTATAAACTTCCTGAAGCTCAGGTTGACAGGTTTACTTTTAAATTGTTAATTGAATATCCGACAAAAGAAGAAGAGAAAAACATTATCCAGAGAAATACTAAGGGAACCAACATAAAAACAAAAACAATCATGAACTCAAAAGAACTGATTAAGATACAGGAGTTCAACAAAAAAATTTATGTTGACGATAAAATTGAAGAATATGTTGCGTGTATTGTTGATGCCACAAGACACCCGAAAGATTACGGATTGAATATAAAAGAACTGATTGACTACGGAGCTTCTCCAAGAGCATCAATCTGGCTTATTCTGGCCGGGAAAGCTCATGCTTTATTAAACGGTCGGGGTTATGTAATTCCCGAAGATATAAAAGCAGTAGCCCATGATGTTTTAAGGCACAGAATAATACCGACCTACGAAGCGGAGGCAGAAGATATAACAACAGATAAAATAATCGATGATATTCTTTCGAAAATAGAGACTCCTTAAATAAAATGCCTAAGGTAAAAGAGATAATTGGAAAAATAAAAAAGCTCGAGATAAAAACAAATAGATTAGTTGAAGGTCTTATATGCGGAAACTACCACTCTGTTTTTAAAGGGAGAGGGATAGAATTTTCTGAAGTGAGAGAATATATCCCGGGAGATGACATTAGAACAATTGATTGGAAAGTTACTGCAAGATATAGTTCTCCTTTTGTAAAAGAGTTTATAGAAGAAAGGGACCTTGATATTTATATTGTTTTTGATATCTCCGCAAGCGGCAATTTCGGGCATAGAAAAGCAAAGAAAGAAATTGGATTTGAAATCTCCGCGGCGCTGATGTTTTCAGCGTTAAAGAATAATGATAATGTAGGAATGTGTTTATTTACAGATTATATTGAAAAATTCTTCAGACCAAAAAAAGGCAAGAAGCATCTGCTCGCAATGCTAAGAGAATTAATTTATTATGAACCAAAACACAGGAAAACCAATATAACTAACTCTCTTGCTCACCTGAGCAAAATAATAAAAAAGAGAAGCGTGATTTTTATAATCTCTGATTATGTCTCAGGCTCTTTTGAAAAACCCCTAAAATTTCTGAAAAAAAGACATGATGTAATACTTGTGAAATTATCTGATTCAATAGAAAAAGAGATTCCTGATTTAGGATATGTTTTCCTTGAAGATGAGGAAACCGGGGAACAGATTTTAGTAAATACTTCGGATGAAGATTTTAGGAACATTTACAAACATCAGACAAGCAAAGCAAACAATGATTTATTAAAGAAAACGAAAAAATTAAAGATAGATATTATTCAATTAAATACAGATGATTCTTTTTATGCTCCTCTCAGAAAATTCTTCGCGCTCAGGAAAAAGAGGATGGTGAGATAAAATGGGATTTGAATTTGGAGAGCCGGTTGCATTAATTTTTTTATTAATAATTCCTCTGATTATTTATTTCTACAAAATTTACAATGAAAAGAAAAAAAAGAGTTCACTTAAATTCAGTTCTCTTGGAATTATCAAAAAAGCAGCTTATAAGAAAATAAACCTGCGGGCTCACCTACCTTTTATTCTTCTTTTGATTGCGGTTACTTCAATAATTATAGGATTGGCAGACCCAACAATTCCGCTAAAAACTGAAAAAGAAGGAGTAAATGTTGTTCTTGTTATTGATGATTCTGGTAGCATGGCTGCTACAGATTATAAACCAACAAGACTGGAAGCTGCAAAGAAAGCTTCAGAGATTTTAATATCCAGCCTAAAACCAAAAGATAATGTTGGAATTGTAATATTTGAATCAGGGGCGACCACTGCAGCTTATTTAACACCCTTTAAAGATAAAGCAATTGAAAAATTAAAAGATATTGAACAAAAACAAGGAAGAACTGCAATAGGCGATGGGTTAGGTCTGGGGATTGATATGGCGATTTCAATACCTAATAAGAAGAAAGTGGTTGTTTTATTAAGTGATGGTGTAAATAATGCCGGGGTAATAACCCCAAAAGAAGCAATAAAATTTGCCAAAACAAACAAAATTCAGGTTTACACCATTGGTTTAGGTTCAGAAAAACCGGTTGTATTAGGGTATGATTTTTTTGGGAGACCTCAATATGCTGAGCTGGATGAAAAAACTTTAAAAGAAATTGCCTCAGAAACTGGAGGAAAATACTACAAATCAGTAAATTCTAATACCCTCAACGAAATTTATAAAAATCTTGGAAAAAATATAAAGCGGGAGTGGGAAAACACAAGCATTAAGGATTGGTTTTTTGCGTTTGCTTTAATTGTGTTGCTAATAAATATTTATGTTATCTACGGCAGATATCGGATTATTGTTTAGAAAATGGAAAATAACTATGGACTCTTTGGTAAATTGACTCGCAAATCCGCAGATAAATTGAACTGCAACGTTCATAACAAATTAATTTTTATATTAGCAATCAGTTTAATGTTTATTGGAACAAATATTGTTTTCGCTGGAGATATTGCTTTTTCATTAAATCAGTCAGAATATTATTTTCTTGTTGGTCAGGATGCAATAATCACAATGGGAATAAATAATACTTACGAAAAACAAATTAAAGGACAATTAATTTACACAATTACGCAGGAAATTAATCAGGGTGGTTTTTACAGTTCAAATATCCAATCCCAATCAAAATCCTTTATGGTAGAAAAAGGAGAAACTGAAGTGAACTTTGATTTCGGAACTTCTGATAAACCAACAACTTTTAAAGTAAAATTGGAATTTGATTACAATGAAAAAGTTCCTATAAAAATTAAACTTAATGAATTCTCAATCTATTTTGTGGAAAATCAAAATCAGAAGAAAAACCAGAAAAATCCCATGCAAAGTTCTTCAGAGGAATCAAAACAACAGTCTCAGCAACAATCTCAACAAGAACCACAGCAATCCAAACAATACCCTGCAAGCAGTAAAATTCAGAACAACCAGATGAATCAGGATACAAAAGCCCTGAAACAACAGATGGATAAACAAGCTCAGGAACAAAAACAAATGGAAGAAGAATTTAAAAAGAATCTTGAGAAAAATAAAGAATTGCAAAAAAAACATCGGGAATTAACAGATAAAGGATATTCTCTTAAAGAAAGTTCTCTTAATCCTTCCGCAAATAATTCGGGAAAATTTGAATTTAATTACCGCAAGCCCGGAGGGGAAAAGGCTTCTTTGAAAGGAGAACTGAAAAATGGAAGTATGGAAAACCTCAGATCCCTGACTGAAGAAGATAAACAAGAAATGTTGCAGAAACTTAAGGAGAACAAACAATTTCAGGAACTCAATAAAAAACAACTGAAAGGATTTAATCAAACACAGCCCTTATTTAATCAGATAACCCAGAACCATACGAAAATAACTGTGCCATACAATAACAGCAAAGGAAAATCAATGAATATTACTGCGGAATATATTGACGGAAAAATTGAAAAAGTAAGTCTATCAGAGAAAAAAGAAGAAAAAAAATCAAATAATCTGTGGATAATTTTGTTGGTTTTGTTGGGTTGTATTCTTGGATGGGTTATTTACAATAAATATTTTAGACCAGTGAAACTGCAAACAGAAATCCCTGAAATAAATCCAAACAAACCAGTTGATTATAAAAAAGAAGCAAAGAAAATGATTGTTGAAGCAGAGGAATTGTTTGACAATAAGAAAGAAAAAGATGCCTATGAAAAAGTTTCGCGGGGAATAAGATTTTACTTCTCTTATAAATTGGGGATCAAAAAAGAAATCACGAACACAGATTTGCTAAAACTAATGAGACAAAAAAATATAGCAAAATATTTAGATGTGCAGAAATGTTTAAATATGTGCAGTCTTGTTGAATTTGCAAAATATAAACCAAACCGGAAAGACTTTGACAAGATTATTGGGATTGCAAAGAAGGTTGTTGTTTAAGAAAATAATTTGATAATACTTTAATTGATTATAGGTAATGGAAGCGCGAAATAATCTAACTGAAGGGTCTATTCTAAAATCTCTGATAATTTTATCAGTGCCAATTATTTTTGTGAGTATATTGCAATCAGCTTATCAATTAATAGATACTTTTTGGGTTGGAAGACTTGGGACAGATGCAATTGCCGCAGTCTCAATCAGCTTCCCAATTATTTTTTTGATTGTTTCTTTAGGCGGCGGTTTATCCGTATCTGGAACTATTCTTGTTGCTCAATACAAAGGGAAAAAAGACAAGAAAGCAGTGGATCACATTGCGGGCCAAACTTTGTTAATGGTTTTTATTGTTTCAGTTATTCTTTCTGTCTTTGGTTATTTTTTATCACCTTTTCTTGTCAGTTTGATGGGTGTTGAATCAAATGTTTTTTCAAACGCAGTTTCTTACATGAGAATTTCTTTTATTGGAATGATTTTTATGTTTACCTATATGGTTTTTCAGTCATTAATGAGAGGTGTTGGGGATGTTAAAACCCCTATGTATATTGTTTTTGGAACTGTTATTTTAAATCTTATTCTTGATCCTTTATTTATTTTTGGTTATTGGTTTATCCCTGCTCTTGGAGTAGCTGGGGCTGCTGTTGCCACAATAGGAACTCAGGGAATATCTGCGGTAATTGGTGTAATACTTTTGTTGAGAGGAAAACATCAGATACACCTGCGTTTAAATAATCTGAAACCAGACATTCCTTTAATTAAAAAAATGTTTAGACTTGGAGCTCCCGCTTCTATTGAGCAATCTACAAGATCTTTGGGAATGATTATCATGACCTTTTTAGTTGCAAGTTTTGGAACTCTCACTTTAGCCGCTTATGGAATTGGGGGGAGAATATTAAGTTTTATTATTCTCCCTGCATTGGGGTTATCAATGGCAACATCAACTTTGGTGGGTCAAAACATTGGCGCTGGGAAAATAAAGAGAGCAGAAAAAATAGCAAAACTAAGTTCTTTAACAAGTTTTATTATTTTAACTCTGGTGGGGATACTGTTCTTTTTCTTTGCCGAACAAATATCCGCAATTTTTATCCCGGGGGAATTGGAAACCATTCAGGCAACCGCTTTGTTTATTAAAATAATGGCTCTTACTTTTGGGTTTATCGGGGTGCAAATGTCTTTAAACGGAGCTTTCAGGGGTTCCGGAAACACAATAATTCCCTTGGTTTTATCCATAGTTTCCCTGTGGATTTTAAGATTTCCTTTGGCTTATATTTTATCAAAATACACATCTCTTACGGAACTCGGCATCTGGATAGCGTTCCCAGTAGCAAATGTTATCGCTGCAATTATAACTATTATTTGGTTTGCCAAAGGAACCTGGAAACAAAAACAATTAACCAAAGAAATTAAACTGACAAAAGAGGTTACTAAAGAAACAATAGTTGGAGAAGGGGTGGGTTAACAAGTTGTTTGAATTAAATAAATAATTATGAAATCAGAGATAGTGGATAAAATTATTATAAAAGTCACGAGCTTTCTTAATATCTTAAATATTATTGGCAGATCCAATGAAATACCCACCGTTCGCTCCGCTCACTTCGCAGCAAGCTGCGGGGTATTAAACCCATTGGGGAATAAAAACTATGTTAATAAAGATAATATATTTTACTTACCTCTTAACTATGTCGAATTTTTACATAAAGATATTATCCAAATATACAAGAAAAGTGAAGACCCAATTGCTAAAGGTTATATGTCAAAAAGCAATTTAGAATTTATTCTAGAATATGTGAAAGATATTTATAACAATTCCAAATCTAAAGAAACCAAATTAATTAATAAAGCGGCATTTATATTTTATCATATTGCTGTTAAACATCCATTTACTGATGGGAATAAAAGGACTTCAATAATTGCTTGCAGTGCTTTTTTAGAACATAATGGGTATAGTATTAGACATATTTCATTCAGAGACTCAAGAAAATTTATAACTGAAGTAGCAAAAGGAAATAAATCAGAACAAGAATGTCAAAAATTCATAAAAAAATATATTTCAAAATATATAATACCTAAAGAAATAGAAAAAGCAGTGGCTGAAT
>CAZLSF010000005.1:0-10682 GCA_964562245.1 uncultured archaeon
TCAACTTTGCTTTCTGACAATTCTATTCTAACATTTTCAGGCGCGTATTTTTCAACCCAATTTTCCACTTTTTTTGATCTTTCAATCGCAAGTTCCAAATCAGTTTCATCCATTTCGATTCCTCTCTCCTTCATCATCTTTGAAATATAATTTTTTAGTTCAGTTGGAGGAACAACCTGAACAAGCAAGACAAGTTCTGAAAAAGAAACTCTTTTCGGACATGACTTGTATTCTTTGATTCTTACTAATTCATATTTTCTCCTCAAATCCCCATCCATGTCTCCAGGACTAAAATAAATTCTTTCGCACTTGTCAAACTCATTGTAAATATTGTAAATATCCATATCAAATGGAACAAAGATTGTTTTGTTTAATCTCTGCGCATAAATGAATCTTACAAGTTCAGGTTCATAAATTTCAAGCAATTGTGAAACCGTTGCAATGTTTCCTTTTGAAGAAGACATTTTTTCCTTCTGTCCTTTCAGATGAACAAATTCATACATTGGACCCACAGGTGGATTATAATCAAAAATTTCTTTTGAAATTAAAACACCTGTGTCCCAAGAACCTCCCTGCGATTTATGGTCTTTCCCTGAACTCTCAAAATCAACCCCGTAATAAGCCCACCTCGCAGGCCAATCAACCCTCCATTTAATATTTACAACATTTGTAATTTTCCTGAAATCAATCTCATTTTCATTTCCGCAGGAACATTTGTAAAAAATTTTATAATCTCCAATATATTTTATCTTTGTAGAATCCTTCCCGCATTTTTCGCAATAAGCCCCTATTGGAAGCCAATCTTCAGCCAAAGGTTCTTTCCTGAATTTATTAAGAATCTCTTTTATTTTTTCTGTTTTTTCCAGAGCGGTTTTTATGTTCTCAGCAAAAATTCCTTTTTGATATAATTCTGCTGCGCGAAGATAAACAGGTTCTATATTCAATTGCTTCATTTCCTGGATTACAATTGATTCAAAATGTTCTGCATAAGAATCATGGCAACCCCAGGGGTCAGGAACTGCGCTTAAAGGCATTCCTATATATTTCTCAAATTCTTCAGGAACTCCTTTCGGAACCTTCCTAAATCTGTCAAAATCATCCCAAATATACAAAAACTTCACAGATTTGCCTAAGTTCAAAATTGACTGATAAACAAAATATTGAGTCATTATTTCCCTTACATTTCCTATATGAACCACTCCAGAAGGGGTAATGCCACTCTCCACAATATATTCTTCTTTATCCCCTCTTTCTATAACCTGTTTTGCAAAATTATCTGCCCAGTGCATAATTATAAAAAATCTAAAAAAAGGTTAATTATGGGCCTGTAGCTCAATTGGATAGAGCACTGGACTTCGGATCCAGGTGTTGGGGGTTCAAGGCAACCCTTCCTACTTTTGTGAAACAAAAGGAGGCGCCGTTTGCAACAATCATTTTTCTTTCAGAAAAATAGTGCATCATTTACAAAGCAAATGAATGAGCAAACGAGCGTTCTGATTTGTTAATTAGAAAGGTCTGCACCCCAAAAAGATAATTGGGGTGAAGTGGAAATCCTCCCAGGCTCATTTTTTTAAAAAAACCGATCTATAAATCAAAAACTTCAACCCAGGCTTTCTTCAGATTTTCATCACCAAGAAAAAAAGGGTAATTTAGTTTTTCAACTTCTCTCAATAAATTATCCAATCCCTGAACCTTTACAAGTTCAAGAAGTGATTTTATTTCCCCTTCTTCTCCTATTTTTTTAAAAATCAGATAATAAGTGTAAAATTCAAGATATTCTTCTTTAGAAACGCTCTCAGTTTTGTAAATTTTCTTTGAAATTTTCTCAAGAAAAAACCTGTGCATATCCTGCTTAAATCCATACTTAACCGCTTTCAAATCAGCAAAAAAGTTCTGAACAAATTCAACAAGTTTTGGAACTTCAAGTTTATCCTTAATCTCCTGATTTACTCTTTCTTTCTCATTAATTAACATAAAAATAAACCTTGCGAAATATCCATAAAACAAGAATTTGTGTTCAAGAATCCTGTTTTCAGGATTGATAATGATTTCCATATTATCCTCTTTTGCATCACCCCATAAAAAATCTGTCCTATAGCTTGTAGATATCTTTACCTTATTAAATCTAAGCGGATAATCAATCCTTGAAAAAAGATTTTTCACAGAATCCTTCAACTGTTCGTTTTCTATATCCAAAATCAATTTAGTCATAATTATATATACTTATAATTGTTATACGGGATTAACAAAAAATCAGAAATCTCTCAAATCATAAACAAAAAAACCTTCTTTTCTTAATTTGTTTTTGTTTTCAATTTTCTTGGCGATTACTCCAAAGAATTCCTTTCTGTTATCTAAATTCCAGTCAACAAATTCAGATTTTTCTTTTAGTTCTCTTAAAATCTTCCTTGCTTCTTTTTCTTTTAAATCTTTCCATTTAACTTCAAAAAATCCAATTTCTTTCTTATCCTCATCCAAAGCAACTAAATCAATCTCTTTATCTTTATGCCACCATCTTCCGATTTTTGTAAATTGAATAGGTCTAATCTTCCACAATATATCCATTACCACTTCTTCAAATATAAATCCCAAATAAGTGTTATAATTTCTCATTATAATTCGCGCAATTTCATTTATCTCACTTTTTTCTATAAATGTTTTATTTGGATATATAAATCTGAACCAGAATCTAAAATAATTATCTGTAAATCCATATTTCAGGTTGGTTCTTTTTTCTTTCCTGTCTGTTATAACATACTCTTTTTTTATTATTCTGATTTTTTCAAGATTTTGGAGATATTTAGATATAATACTTTTATCAATATCTGTATAATTTACTATTTCATTATGCTTTGTGTTTCCGAAAGAGATGGCTTTCAAAATTGAAAAATAGTTTGCAGTATCCCTAAATTCCTGTTTTAGCAAAATCTCAGCTTCGGTATATAATACAGAATCTCTTTGCAGAAATGCGGTTTTTATATTTTCATTGAAAGATTTTTTGTCTGTAAATTGTTTTATGTAAAGTGGTATTCCATCTACGCACCCGTAAATTTTTATGCAATCTTCTAAAGTATATTTTGGCAGAAATTTTTTAAGTTCTGGCATAGACATAGGTTTTATTTCAAGTTGTCCTGTTCTTCTTCCATGGAGAGGAGATTCAGCTCCAAGTAATTTCTCCATCATACTTACGGAAGAACCCACAATTATTAAAACAATATTTGAATTTTTCAGATAAATATCCCATATTTTTTGAAATTTGGAAGGAACTGAAGAATTTCGCTTTACTATATAGGGGAATTCATCTATAACCACCACGCATCTTTTTTTGTTCTTTTTTGAAAAACTTTTAAATAATTCTGTCCAGTCATTAAATTTTATCTTCTCGAATTCCGGATCATTTAAATATTTTCCTATAATTATTTGAAAATCTTTTAAATTATCCAAATCCCTTTTTTCCTCCGCCAAAAAGTAAATGTTTGGTTTGTTTTTTATAAAATGTGTTATTAATTCTGTTTTCCCAACCCTCCTTCTTCCATAAACTATGAGGAATTCCGGCTTTTTGCTGTTATACCTATCCTTAAGTATCTTGAGTTCTTTGGTTCTGTTGATGAATTGTTGAAACATAATAATATTATCTTATTTCAACTATATATACTTAAAGTCGCTCAAATAAATCCTGCTTTATTCAAATTTTTGTGTTTTTCAAGAAAAATCAGTTCATTTTTCCTGTCTGCAAACTGCTTAATCATAGTATATCTTCATATTAAATCATTACCTCCTTTATTTCTTACAACATCGCCAAATAGATAATAAAATTCTAATCTGCAGGATTATATAATTCTTTAGAAGAAGTTTGAAAATAAAATATCTAAATAAATCTCTTTATCCTATTTGCAGTTTGTCCTAATATACCCGGCTTCTCTATATTTATCTTTGCCTCCGGATTAATCTCAACATCCAGCACTTCCAGCAAATCACCAAGATAATCAGAGCCCAATAAATTTGGTCCCTTATGCGGTGTTTCCTTGAGTGCTGAAATATTAAGTTCAATATGATCTCGTTTATCAGATTTGTTTATCTTCAACCATAGACTAGAATTATCTATATCATTAGATATGGTGTACAATTGTATATTTTCATATTTTCCTATTTCATCAATTAATTCAGATTTACTTCTGACAAATTTAGAAAATGAATTATCTAATAAACCCCCACCCTTCCTTTCATCTATATAAAATCCCTGTTTCTTTATTTCAATGCAATATTCCTCTAACTTGGCTGTTTGCTCTTCATCAAGTGCAACTGCATGAAAAAGTCTTTTTATGTTTTCAGGTAAACAGAACTCAATACTGTACATATCATTTGAAGGAATATATTTTATATGTTTATGGTATGATAAATCACTCTTACCATTACTTTCTCCTAACTGTTCTATATTGATAAATGAAGTGTTATCTACTTTAAGTTTTTTTAAATACTCAGGCAATTTAGAACAAATATCCTCTGTCTGTTGTTTTGTGGTTTCTATCTCCAATTTAAAGTTTAAATTAGAACTATATTTTCTTTCAACATCCAAAAAATAAGACGGTTCTATATCTAACTGTCTAAAATTTATTTTGTAAACATCTCCGGATTTAATATCTCCAATCATTTTTTCAACAGAATCTGCCAGATTTCCATCATATCCATTTTCTCTCGCTAAAATTATTTTATTGCTCATATTCTATTACCTAAATATAACGTTTTTGCTGTTATGAGAAATTTCGCTTTAGCGAAATTTGAGAAAATCAAACGAAGTGTAGATTTTCCTCATAACGCTGCTATACGCTCCCGATAGGGACAAGGATTGCAAAGCAATCCGAAGAGTCGGCGAAGGGATGCCCACAGACTTATTTTCTTTTACGTTTGGAATACCGATTGATGAAAATTATCCAATACAGGAACAATAATGCAACAATGCTAATCCAATATGGTTTCTCAAAAACTGGTTTCGGTAGCGTATTGAGATATGCTATCACACTTATTGTTACTATTACCGAAAGCACAGCAACAACAATTTTTCGCAGTTTGTCTTTCTCCATTTTGTTACCTCCTCTCATAAATCAATTATTATTTCTTTTTACATGTTTTTGTTTCATGTGTCCCGAAGCCGATTGTGTATAACTATTATTTGACATTAAATACTTATTTTTAGTCTCCAAATTAACTCAAAAATCAGATAATTCCTAATTTAACCCCGATATCCCCAGCAGAGAATTCAGGTTTTAATTTTAATATTGCTCTCTTTGTTCCCTTTCTTGTAATCAAGATATTTATTTTATCTAATTTCACCTTAAATTCATCCTCAAAACTTTTCTTAACATCTTCTCTCCAAATATCCAACCCTTTTAATTGAAATACCAGCTTATTCTCATCTTCAATTAATCTTACTGCTTTCTCTGAAACAATCGGATAATCAACCAAATCCCAAAAATTAATTTTTCCTGTCATATTAATTTATTTGCCTGCTCAACAGCGGATTTTGTCCATAAAGTGAGTCTTCCAGGCATTGTTCCTGGCGCAAGTTTCTCAACATTCAATTCACTGATAAGAGATACCTCAACACCTTCTATATTTCTTGCCGCCTTCTGCAAATCACATTTATCAGACACAACTATCAAAGCAGATTTCTTTTTTTTGTATTTTCTTCCTCTGGTCTTTCCTCTTCCCGCCCTGACTTTTTTCTCTTTTGCTCTCTTAAGTTCTTTTTCAAGACCCAATAAATTTAAAACAGAAAATACATCTTTAGTTTTCTGGATATCTGAGAAATCATCAGAGATTATCAAAGGCACTTCCTTTAAATCCTCAATTTTATGACCTCTCTTCAAGATTAATTCTTTATTTACTGAAGCTGAAATAGCTGAATAAAGAGCGAGTTTCTTCTCTTTTTTATTCATCTCCCTCTCAAAATTCCTTTCTGCTTTTGGAGGATGCGCTTTCCGACCCTTTATTACCTGTGAAGCTTCTCTTGCCCTAAACAATAAAGGACCCTGACCATGAATCCTTGGCAATCTCGCCATTTCCCTTCCTGCCATTCTTGCATGAGTGTAAGCAGTAGAACTGCCATGATAATGGGCGCTTGTCCTTAACCCAGCAAGCTTGTCAGCCCCGTATTTCTGCCTCCTGTTGGCCTGTGAAATAACAACAGCCTTTTTTATTAAATCTTCTCTTAAGGGATAACTAAACACTTTGCCTAATTGCACGGTTCCCTGTTTTTCCCCTTTCAAGGAATATACTTCTACCATAACTTTCTTAAATAAATTTTAAAATAACGGGTTTTACTAGAAATAATTAGTTAAAATTTTATTTGTATAAACTAAGGATAATTATGGGCAATCAATCTTTTAAAGTGTTTTCTTCTGATCTAATATCTAAATCCTTATATTACAGTAAAATCTTAATTATTAGCATATTTTTGACAATTTTATTCACAGGTTCTGTAATTCTGGCATACCCGAAAACATACTTAACAGAAACAGTTAATGCAAAATTTGACTATAATGGAACGCTTATAAACAGGGAAAACCTGGGCTATGTTGAAGTAGAATTACTTAACACTGTAGATGTTCTTCAATATATAAGAATCTCTTTCAAAAACACCTCAAAAACAAAGGTCAATGAAGCCTACGCAGCAGTTGCTGCTTCTCCTTCAGCCGGAGACAGGACAAAATTATATATGAATACAAATGAGAGTAATGAAACAATTTACTATAAATTTGATGATGCTCCTCTTGTAAACATAACTATTAATTACTGGAATGAAGTTGGAGGAAAAGACCTTACCCCAGAAAACAACACAATATACTTTGAAGTTTTCCTGAACGCAAGTGAAACATTGAATAATATAAAATTCAATCTAAATGCAAACAAGAACACTTTAGGCATAAATGACTCTATGAATATTCTGGCAGTGAATGCGGACTCAGGAATTGTTTCTTTAATAGACAGCGACCTTGATGGTTTTAATGATATTGTTCAATGGAATGGCAACCTCAACACAAATACAAAAATAAATTTTACAGGTGAAATCTCTCCGGATGTAAACTATCCTGCAGACGACTTGATGGTAGATATAGATTCCCAAAAAAGTTCTCTTAACTACTCACAATCCGGTACCTTCACAGGAATGGAAATATTTTATAGATTTGCAAGAGGTCCTGTAAGACAAGGCTTGCGTATAATGGCAAAAGAAAAAAACTGGATGGTAATGGGTTTTATGAAAAATATAGCCAGCAATCTGATATACAATGTTCATGGCTACGACTTGTATAGAATTCTTGACAATGGCTCGCTTGAAAATACTTCTGTACTATCCGATTCAACAGAAAAACTTCTTTATCCCGGAAACCTGACAACAACACCACTTAACTGTACTGATGATTATACTCGATGCACAAGCATCTATGATACTGGACTAGCAATAAATACTACTAATAAAACAACATCGCCAAATATATACTATGCCCCATCATTTAATTGGAGCCTTGATTGGGGTAATGAATCAAATTCATACCATTTAGGAATTATTGATGAAAAAGTAAATTTACCAACCTTTTACCAGATGGATGTCGGACTGGACAAAAGAATAAATCTGGTTTACAATATTAAAACTGAAAGACTTCTCAATATCGAAGACGAAATAAAACATCTTGGACATGCAACCCTGCAACTCGCAAATATTAGTATTAACATTACTGGGTTAGATGGTTGGAAAAATTCCACTCTGGAAATTTTCTATGTAAATAATACAAATAAAACAAAGATAACAGATTATACCTCCTCGCGAATTGGCGGCACCATAATAATAAATATCTCACCAATAACCTCAGAAAAAATTCAGGTAAATGATTTTATTTTGATTAAATATAATCTCTCCCGCGGTCCTGAAAATTCAGATAAAACCTATAATTTTGGCTTAAATACAATAGTCACTACAAAAAGCGGAACTCCTGTGAATAAGAGTTTAAGTGAAGAT
Organism: uncultured archaeon; assembly: GCA_964562245.1. GTDB lineage: Archaea > Aenigmatarchaeota > Aenigmatarchaeia > QMZS01 > QMZS01 > QMZS01. The sequence goes on from CAZLSF010000005.1 coordinate 8,015, forward strand.
ATTAATATTCCTGGAATTAAAATAGATTATGAGGGAAGTGGTGGCGGAGGAGGAAGTGGTGGTGGGACGCCAAGAACAAAAGATTTTATAGATATTCTGAAAATAGCATCCACCAGTAAATTTATAACAACATCCCTGATCAAAAACGAAATCTCTTTTAAAATACTTGATACAGGGACTAAAGGAATAAGAAATCTAGTCTTTTTCATTTACTTGCCTGAAAAATCAAATATATATTCAGATAAAATAAATGTCTTTCTGATAAAAGATAACAAAAAAGAAAAACTTAACATGGAGATTAAAAAAACCGGCAATAAAATTATAGGCTCTAAAAATTACACAGAATATTTGGTTCAAAAAATAACAGGACCTACAGAAACATTTATACTTCAAGATAATGATATCATAGCCATTAATTACAGAGCATACATACCTTTAGGCACCAGCGAAATAATAACCCGTCTATATGGACACAATTATTATGATGATATCTATATGTTTGAAGACGCAATCACAAAAGTAAGAAGAGAATACTGGAAACTTCAGAACCTTGAGATTAAAGAAAGCAAATTTAAAAACAACAAAATATTTGTTGGAAAACCCGTGAAATGGATTAAAACCATAGAAATATATAATCCAAATGAAAGATCTGTAAAAGAAATATACTCTACAAAAATCTTGCCTGATCGGATAAACAGCAAAATAAAGGAATCAAAAAATGGGAGCACTTATGATATTCCAATTGAAAATGAAAAAATAGATTCACTGGATTTTCTCATAGACATAAAACCAAAAGAAAGAATTACTTATTTTGTCATTGCGAACACGCCTCCTATATTGGAAATAAAAAGAGAAATAAATATTTTGGAAATCACAAATAATTCGGTAAAACTAAATTTGAAAATTCAACTTAAAAACCTGGCCAAATATGACTATCAAGAAATTTATTTTAGATTGCCTATCCAGAATATACTAAACTGCAATTTCAATTTTTCTTACTTTGAAAATCAAACTGAAATAAAAATACCGCAAATGAATTCAACCGAAGAATCAACTGTAGATATTTTCTATGAAGAAAAACCGCCAATACTCAAAATATATCTTGACAAATCAAAATACAATAATAAAGAAATAATGAACCTTACAGTTATTGTTGTACAGGCAGAAAAAAAAGGATATCTGGAACTTGAAATAACAGGTCCGGGAAACAAGCACAATACAGTTTACGCTGATTTGATTCCTCTTGACAGAACAAGCAAAAAAATGAATATTGAAGTCCCTCTTAATAAATACCTTGAAGGAGATTATATCATATCCGCATATTACAAATCAGAATTTCAACAAATTTTAATTGAAAAACTAGCTATTTCTATCTCCGGTAAAGAATATAAAGAAATACACTGGATTTTATTTTTTATATTGACTCTTCTGATTATAGGTTTTGTGTATAAAAAAAGATATAAAAGAAAAACTCTTGAAGAAAGATTGAAAGAATTAAAATCAAATCTAAATTAATTATAATTAATATATCTTAATTAACTTTTCAGTTTATTATGAAACTGGGCTATTTTTACAAGTATATGCGGATTGCCCTCTTCATATCTCTCATATTCTGACAAAAGTTTTATATAATATTCTTTCGCAGTCTTATAATTCCCAGAACTTATCAAAGTATCTATATAATTAATTAATCTGTTTATCTTGTCTTCTCTGGTAGATGGTTCTTTATCCTGTAATGGTTTGGTTATATTAAGTTTATTAATTGACGGACTAGATCCTCCTTTTCTATAAGAAGATTTTATTTCTGCGGGTTCATTCTTTACCAAACTTAATTTATTTTCAATTTTATCATCTATTGATTTCGACAATTCAACAAGCGCAACTTCAAAATCCAAAAACTTTTTCTCAATATATTCCTTATCTAAATTCACCTTTTCATAAACTTCTTTCTGCTTCCGTTCTGTATCTCTTTCTAGTTTATTATCAAGATATTCTTTAAATTCTGTTTTTAACAAATCCACTCTTGCTGTTAATTCTTTATCTTTTTGATCTTTATATGCTTGCAGATTATTTATTTTATTTGTAATTTCCTCCATTTGGTTTTTATATGAATTTTTTAAGGTCTGCAACTCTGAAACATTATTGTCTAGTTTTGTGTTTAATCCCAAACTCATTGCATTCAAATTATCTATTACCTTGGAATCCACCATACCTTCAAGATTATCTAAAGCTGCTATTTTATCAGATAATTCTGAAAACTTGCTATTTATCTCCTTTCTCTGCATATTTTCAAGATCACTCACCCGGTTGTTGATTAAAACTAACAACTCATCTGTCTTCAATTTATTAAGATTTACCAAAATATTTATTTTTTTAGTTAGGTCATCCTCTGTTTTTTTCCTGAGTGCTTCTAATTCTGCGTTTGAATTTTCATTTAATTCCTCTACTTTTTCACTAACTTCTGATAATTTTGCATTAACTAATTCATCTACTTTTTCATCTGTTTTTTTAGTCAAGTCGTCCTCTACTTTTTTCTTGAATGCTTCTAATTCTGCGTTTGAATTTTCATTTAATTCCTCTACTTTTTCACTAACTTCTGATAATTTTGCATTAACTAATTCATCTACTTTTTCATCTGTTTTTTTAGTCAAGTCGTCCTCTACTTTTT
>CAZLSF010000005.1:10782-19197 GCA_964562245.1 uncultured archaeon
ACTAATTCATCTACTTTTTCATCTGTTTTTTTAGTCAAGTCGTCCTCTACTTTTTCACTAACTTCTGATAATTTTGCATTAACTAATTCATCTACTTTTTCATCTGTTTTTTTAGTCAAGTCGTCCTCTACTTTTTTCTTGAATGCTTCTAATTCTGCGTTTGAATTTTCATTTAATTCCTCTACTTTTTCACTAACTTCTGATAATTTTGCATTAACCTCTGATAACTTTGCATTAACTATTTCTCCCGCTTTCTTATCTATCTTTGCATTGATGTTAGATAACTGGCGATTATATTCTGCAAGCTTATCATTTAAATCAGACTTAATCATTTCCGGTAAGTCTTCCTTTAACTCTGGCAAATTGACTATCTTATTTCTTATTATTTCCTTAAGCACTTCTACATCAGTTTTTGTGCCGCCAGTAATTTTTCTATCAACACCTTTAACAATATCCGCAAGTTCTCCTATTTTACTGTTTGTATCAAATTTAAATTCTGATAAGTTCTCCTCATATGTTTTTCTCAATTTCTCAAGATCTTCTTTTGAAGAAGTTTCTTCTACTCTCAAAGATAACCTGTCTACCGTCCTTAACATCTCTTTAATTGAATCTTCATTTATTTCTATTTTTGAAAGAGAATTTCGCATCTCGTTATAAGTCTCTTTTAACTCATAAAATAAAGACTCAACTTTCCCCGCATATTTCTCAGTTTTATTTTTTAATTCTTCTACTATACTTATCTTCTTATTTAATTCATCAGTAATAGAAACTACATCTTTCAGACCCTTTATCTGTTCTACAGCGGAAGATATGGCTGCAAATTTTTTTGAAATCATTGAAACTTTATCATTAAGAGACTCCACGATTGCAACATTCTTTTCAATTTTTGCATCTTTCTTTTCAAGGTTCTTAAAAATATCATCCAATTCCAGTTCTTTCGCGATTTTCGATATCTTATCAAAATCATTTTCCAGTTTATTATATCTCCGGTCTCGTTCTACCAAAGAAGACCTTAGTTCGCCTATTTTTTCAATTATATTGCTTATCTTTTCATTAATCTCTGGTCTCGCAGCCTCCAGTATTTCCAAACGACCGCCAAGTCTTTCAAGTTTCAATATTGTCTCCTGTAAAGAAGTATCAACATTTTTGATTCTCTCCGGAGGAGAATCCTTTTCTTTTTTCCTGAAAAAATTAAACCTGCTTTTCTTTACTTCACGCTCTTTTTTTTCAATATCTTTGAATTCTTCATCCGTTATTACATTTTCTTCATCTACCATAATTAAACTTTCTCAAGCGACTTCTCAAGCGAAGCTATATATATTTCAACCATCCTGAAATTTCCTGTCTTAAGTTTTTTCATAGCAAGTTTTAAATCCAGTTCATAATCCTCTGTATATATCTTGCGTTCTTTTAAACTCTTTATTTTGGATTCAATTATTTTTAATTTCTCTATATTGGTTTTATACAAACTCAACTCAGCCTCGGTGATTTTATGAGGATTATGCTTTGTTGGTCTAAACTCAACAAAGAAAGGTTTACCATCATTGTACTTTGGATATTGCATTAACCCTGCTCCAACACCCATTCTTGTAATTCTCTGGGAATACTGCTCCCCATATTTTGTTCTTACTTTTTCTATATCCACCAAAGATTTTGTATTTAATTGAATCTCTGTAAGAACATTACCCGATATTGCTGATTTGAAATCCGCTAATACCTGCGAACACATTATGATTCCTATACCCCACTTCCTAAATTCCCTTGCCGCCTTTTCAAGAGCAACATAACCGCCAGTGCCTCCATATTTCTCAAGCAACCTATGAACTTCATCAAAAACAATCAATAATTTTAACTCTTGTGTTTCTTCCCAGGTTTCGCCAAAGATAGATTTAATTATATGGTCAACAGCTTTATCATATTCCCCTAATTTTAATTTATTCAAACAAAAGATTGTTATTTCACCGGGATTTATAAATTCTTTTATTTTTAATTCAAAGTCAGGTTTCTCAACATCATAGATTAATCCAGGATAAGATTTTATATCAAAATCGCTCATATCAAATTCTCTATATCTTCTTGTAAGATTTGTATCCTTGCATGCTTTCACAAAACCAGTCCACTGCGCCGTAGGGTCAAAAACAATCACAGGAATATTCTTTTCAAGAGCTTCTTCAGCAAATATAGAAGCGGACACAGATTTTCCAGCCCCTGTTGCCCCGGCTGTTATCAAGTGTGTTGTCAAATCCTTGGAATTATAATAACAATAATTATCAGTTCCTGCAAACTTGCCAATTTTAAATCCTTCTCTTGGAACTTTCTTGTAATTCAAAGGATATAAATATCTTTCTTCCTTTTCTTTTTCTTTCTTCCATACTTGATAATAACGCCATATATAAGTTCCGCCAACCATTATACCCACCAGTAATGCTAATAAAATTAATCCAATCATCCAAGGTGACTCATATAAAGGCCTTACCAATTCAAAGGTTTCTACATCCATAATCCCCCTATCATAATATATTGCCCAAACTTCTAAATTATAAAAGCCTTTTTCAGTAATATTTAACGGTATGCTCTCTCTTATAATCTTAGTATTCTCTAAAACTACAGTTGTATTTATTTCCTTTACTATTTTTCCTGTTTTCTGCTCTTTTATCACATAACTTAGGTTTATCGGCAATATTTTCTTATCTCCAAGATTGATTAATTTAACAAGGAATTCGAGATTATCCCCAGGATTTATTTCTTTTGTTGCAAGTTCCAGTTCAACAGAATATACTGCTGTTGCTTTTTCCAGAACTGTGATTGAGATTGGAACATTTTTCACCTGATCCTCCGTCTTTATTACAACATTCCCTGTGTAAATCCCTGTGCTTTGGTTTAAAGGAATTGTAAGATAAAGAGGTATTTCTTCTGTTGTATCCGGTGATACAACCTTTCTTGCAGAACCCAAACTTAATATCTCTTTCAAAGTTCCTGTAACTTCAAGACCAACCTCAATGTTAGAACTCATTTTACTCTTTAAAGAAAGCTGATAGGTTCTTGAATCTCCCTGAAATATTCTTGCATTGACGAGATTTGTATCCACGATTAAAGGGAAATCATCTAAAGGGCAATCCTGAGGACAGTTCTGGTAATTCTCGCCTGTTTCACACACACCATTGCCACATACTGAATTATCTTCATCTGTGGAAGTGCTACTTGAACTTGAACTTGATGAAGAAGAACTTGAATCATCATCTCCTAAAGGGGGTGAATAACCCCAGGTATAAGGATAAGAACTCTCAGCAATTGCAAAAGCGGAGAGATGACTTGCTGAAAAATTAAAGATATCCAAAGCCGCATTCGGGTTGGAATCCGCCAGATTATTCTTTCCTACCAAATAACTAAATTCTCCATCCTCGCAGGTTCTTAAAGAATAATTCCAATTTTCACAAACAAAAATTTCTAAAAGATTATCTGTATAACTGCCAGCATTTAAAGCATCATGATAATCTATAACAAAATCTGCAGTATTAGTTAAATTAGTATCTACAACTATGGCTAATAAAATATTCTGCCTGTTCGCCGTATTTGGTAATTGAATATTCGATATATCTTCAGCAGTTTTATTTGCAAAATAATCAAACCTAAAAGGATTATTGGTGTTATTGGAATTATTAAAATTAGCATCGTATAAAATAACTTCTTGACCAAATAAATCAATTTTTACATCATATTTTCTCTTGTGCAAAGTCCAGTTATAAGTTTTGTTTTCCTTTGTTGAAAATTCATGTATCTTATAACTTTCATTCAGATTTTTTCCTTCCCTGTAAAAAGTAAAGTTTGCATCTATTGGTGTTCCACTTGGGTCTGTTAAATTGCCTGAAACATTTACAGGTAAATATATATCAAACCATCCTGTTTTGCTGCTTTTCGGGTTACCTGTGGTATCATTTGCATAAACAATTATATCATAATCACCAATATAATTTGGTTTTGAAAAAGTAAAACTAAAGTTCCTTTTATCAAAATTATTTTCAACAGATAGAAGAGTTTCTGTATAATTACTGGAATTCAAAGTCCATGGCTCCGTACTACTATGATTTACAACCGCCCAGACAGAAGATATGTTTTTGTTATCTGTGATATTTACTTCAAAAGTGATATTATCTTGCAGATAAGTTTTATTGTTAATAAAATCCGCGGTTATATTTGAAAACCAAGGCGAAGTATAATCATTATAGATAATTGCATTTTCTTCAGTAACATTAAAAAGATCGCCTATTTTGGTATAATTTATAATAACATTCAAATCATTGTATATTGGGTTATGTTCTATTTCAGGCGCATAACATGTTATATTCCAATATTCAGGAGTCACATTATCCGGATACAACGAACAATTATTAATAATGCACACCTCGCCGCCGATATAAACTTCAAAACTTATATTATTCTCATTTGTCACAAAATCTGACCCCTCTTTTGTCTCAATATGTATATTATTTATCAAAGTGCCATTTAAAACATTTGTTGACTGATTGTCGCTCGTAGGTGTCAAAATATTTACTGTGAAATTAATTACCTTTAGTTGTACGCTTATCTCATCATATGGTGGTGCAACCCCGTCATCCAGAGTCTCAACAAATACAGTGTAATTATGCGTCTTATTTACACCCTCTGAAATATTATAAGTTGTGTTGTAATAAATATCTACATAAGTTTCTCCATCAGAAGCCACTATTTGTTTTGTAATATTTCCATTATCAAAAGTTAAATAATCAATTGTTGTTCCGCCAGACATATTAATTGATAAATTAAGAGTTATATTTTCTCCTTTGAGATTATCAATTTTTATCTTAGTGCTTAAAATTCCTGATTTATTTATGCTTACTATTTCAGATATATTCTCTGGTTCAACTTCCCAGTCAAGATGAGTTATATTTAGTATAAAAGGCAAACTTCTATTTGCACAGTTTTCCGCCTCAGCAGTAATATTAAGATTATAAATACCTTCCCAAGTTGAATTTAAGGAAGTTGCATTTACGGTCATTGATACTAACTTATCACCATTCTTTGTGATATTGAAACTCTTATTTATGAATGTTGTTATGTTCCTGAAAGTGGATGAATTATCTCCTGTTAAGTTTAAAATAATATTTTCCACATCAACATTTCCATAATTTTTCACAGTAAAATTTACAGTCCTTGTTGCTGAATATGGAACTCCGAGACTTAAATTATTCTCAACAAACTCTATCCTCCTATTTGCTTCAATATCAATTGTTGTATTTGCGGTCGTATTATCGCTGGTTGCATCCTCGTTCTGCCAATCAACTGTAAAGTTTATCGTATTATTCCCCACAAGCGCATCCACAGTAACAGTTATATTAACTGTTCTCTTGCAATATTCTCCTGATGGTATTGGATTGCAGGATATATTCGGAATTAAAATGCCTAAAGGTATTTCTTCCGTTATCATCGGATTGTACATTGTGTGATTTCCTGTATTGTTAAGCAAAAAAGTTAACGATGCTGTAAAATTATTATCAATAGATATATTAGAAGCAGTTGAGGTATTCAAAGTGATATTCAGTTCTGCGGTGGTATTACCAGACGACAACTCAATATTAACAACCTTTCCATCAGGTTCAGTAACATTATAAAAAATATCCGGTTGATCTGTAATATTGCATGAAAACTGATAAGGACCTGCGCTGCCAATTTGAGTATATTTAACTGCAGTTCCTCCAATATCTGTTAAATTACTTCCTATTAAAGTCAGGTTATAAAAATTCACAGTATAATTATAAATTCCTTCTGTTGTGTAATTATCAACTACTTTACATACCAAAGTTAAATTCGCATTATTCATACACTGGTAATTTGTAGTGTTTATATGAACACAGTAGCTTGAATTAATTGTTAAATTTTTTATATTAGCAAATCCCGTTAAATTAAACAATAAAATCTGTTTATCGCTGTCATAAAACTGTTTTTCCGCCTCCGAAATTATTTTCCTGTTTCCCACATTTTCTGTACCTTCCAATAAATAAGTGTCACTAATATTTCCTCTGATTTGTTTTCTATAGGTTAAATTATACTGCACCGGACTTCCCGAATGAAAATTCACGCAAGTCCCATTATCATCCACGAAGCAGATATAATCTATATTAGCATATGCCTTGGATCCTGCAAAACCACCACTATATTCATTTTCAAGAAAAATAGAAATATTTTCAGCTGAAGAATAAGAACCTTCACAAGTAGTCACATCCCAAGGTTCTTCAGAATGATTATAAGACCCATAATTATCCACTTCGGGTGTTAAATCACAGACAACATCACCTATTTTTAAACTGAAATTACCAACATAATCATCGTTTGCATAAAATTCTCCCCAAGCCTTGTAACTTATCTTTACCTTGTCTGTTTTTGTGATATTTGAAAGACTCTGGAACAACTCTACACTTCCTCCATCTGCAGATAAATTTGCAAAATAGGTTTTATTCTCAAAAGAAACCTTTGAGGTGCAACCAGAAGATGAAGAAACACTCCATGAAGAAAAATCACCAGAATCAAAACCCGCATTCAAGATATTATATTTTATATCATTTGTTGAAGGATTGCTGTCTTTTAAATTTATCTCCAGTATTTTGCTATTGTTCGCAGTCAGGTTTATTAAAAAAACAAGTTCCGTTAGGTTATCCATATATACTTTGCTATTATTTAATTCTGATTTTCCTGGTGAAGTCCATGGATAAATTGAAAAAGGTATTATTGAATCATTTATCTTGAGAAGAGTATTATTTAATTTCCAGTCAATTAATTCAAAATCACTGTCAGCAAAAAAACTTCCATTTAAAATTATTGGATAATTTGTCCGGTTTCTTCCTGAAATATCTTTAATAGTAACATTGAGTTTGTATTTATTTACAAGATACCATTTCACAGTTACATCACTCACACTTTCCCCGCAATTATCTTTTACTGAAGAGTTAAGGGTTATATTTTGTCCTTTATAATAATTTCCTACTACAGGTGACAGGATTGTCAGATTTAACTTATCCAGCAAAACCGCGGGTTTATTAGTATGATTATTAGAAATATTATAATAATCATCCGCTCCTGTTTTGTTTATCCTCACTATAATAATTTTCTGTCCAACTGCCAGCCCGCAATCAGGACTATACATTAAAGAACAACCCCCCGAACTATTTGTTAAATCACTTCCTATATATTCTGAAGTATTGTCAAGATAAAACGAACAATTATAACCTGATTTCTCTACAGAGGCCCCATACAAATTTAATAATCTTGCATAAAAGGTTGTGGATTCATTTTTGTAAAAAGAAAAATTAACAGGATTTGTTATTTCAGGATGGATGTTTCCCCTTATTGTAATATTTAATTCTGTTGAATTTCCTTCGTTATAATGATCATCATTAAATACGCCGATTTTCCAGGTTGAAGGTCCTAAATCAAAGCTCTGGTTTGGTGTGAAATTAAAATTGCAGAATCCGGTGGCGTTTGATAATGTATAATCTGCGAGAATACCTCCAACCCATAAAGAACAATTTGCGCCTTCAATAGAATCTGAAGAATTGGTATCATTTACCCAAACAGAAAGAATCCTTGAATCATTTCTAAAAACAGTTGAATTATTTCCTGAACAACCCAGAGATTCATTGTAAATTATAGAAATGTCGTGTTTAAAGACATTAAAATTTATTGGGGTTGTATTGCTTAAACTATGGAAGTTCTGGGAAAGATTGCTTTGGTTGCAATCAAAATATTCAAATAAGAATCTGCTTGTTCCTGTCCAATCTTTATCTGAAGTTATATTAAATTCAACAACAGTTCCATTTGTTGCATTTTTTGAACTATTAATTACCCATTCGCTATTCCCAGCTTCAAAAATCCATAATGTTACATTTATCATATCTCCATCTATATCAGACACATTAACTGAAAAAGTAAAATTAATACCCCAGATTCCTGAAGAAGGGGTAACATCAAGATTTGTAAGCTCTGGCTTAAGATTATAAGAACCACCAGTTACATATTTTGTTGGTGTGGATAAACTTGGTTGCTTCCATTTAAAATACATATTTCCTTTAACATTTTTTTTGCACACGTAAAAAATGTCAGAACCTGCGGTTATTTGCGTGTAGATTGGATTTGAGGTATTGCAATTATTTTGTTCTGAATCTGGTGTAATGGAATAGCGATTCTCTGATAAATAAACATACAGAAATTCTTCACCATCTATTTCAGAATCATTCACAGTCCACCATGCTGTTGCATTTGTAAATGTTCCATTTGTTGCATTAAATGTTAAATTTATCCCTCTATTATAATTATCTGGGTTACTGGTTGAATAATATCCTGTATTATTGGAAATGCTTAAAGGAGTTGCATTCTGCATTGTAT
>CAZLSF010000005.1:19297-22885 GCA_964562245.1 uncultured archaeon
GTAATATTTTCTGCCGGAGTTCCGTCAAAATTAACAGCATAAACACCATAACCAACTTTTTCATTTATTTCAATATTATTTGTTCTTGACCAATTAGGAATTGTGCTTCCATTGTGGTAAATTATATTTGAAGTGTTGTAACTATAAATCACATTTAGATTTGAAATATTCAACTTTCCTTTAAAAACAGAATTAAATATTAAAGGAACTTGACAATTATTATCATTATCCGGGGAACAGTCATTCAAATAATCATTTATCGCTGACACTAAATTCCCGCCTGTTGCGATTTCAGAATCTCTCAATTTTTCTTCTGTGCAATTCCAGTCTTTTGTTGAATCACTTCCAACATCTATGCTGAGGTTTGTTGGGAAATAATCAAAATTAAATGTATAAATTTTTCCATCTATTGCTCCTGCAACTACTTCATTGCCAACATCATCTGTTAAATCTCCTATTGCTATTGATTTTACAATTCCGCTTGCTATAAAATTACCTATCAAATCCCCTGTGCTATTTAAAATATAAATTATTCCCTTATCATCACCAACAACAATTTCATTACCCTTAGATTCATCAGCAACTTCTCCAATTTTAACGATATTTATAGAGCCGCTCGTAGTATAATTTTTAATCTGACCTCCTGTGGAATTTAAAATATATATTTTATCTGCTGTTCCAATTACAATTTCATTTCCTGAATCTGAAGTAACATTCCCTATATCAATTGTATTTATTGCATTTGATCCAATTGTAAAATTCGTAACTACCGATCCCGTTGAATTTAATAGATAAATTTTAGCATCTCCTGTACCCGCAGCAATTTCATTTCCCTCATCAGAAGTTAGATTCCCTGTTGCTAATTGTTTGATACTTGAAGAAATTGAAGTATTCCAAGTTAAATTACCTGTTGAATTTAATCGACAAATCTTATTATTTCCAGAACCGCTTATAATTTCATTGGTCCCATCACTATCTAAATCATCAATTATCACGGATCTTACTACATCCCCTGTATTATATGTCCATGATTCACCTCCTGTTGAATTTAATAGATAAATTTTACCATCTCCAGAACCAACAACAATTTCATTTCCTGAATCTAAAGTAACATTTCCTATATCTGTTGAATAAATAGGATTGCTGGAAATATAATGGTTTTCTATCAAGGTTCCATTGTTTCCATATAAAATACTTACATTCCCATCAAAACCAGAAGTTCCAGTTATAATTTCATTTTCAGCTCCCTGAACAACATCACCTATTGAAATCCCCCAAGGTGCTGTGTCAGAAGATTTCACAAGAGATTTATATATAGTAGTAAGTTTTCCTGTCAGGTTCATGCTTATATTCTGCACAGTTGCATTTTTTGGAATTGAGATATAAAAAGTGTGGTTGTCGCTCGAGTTCATAAAATCAAATTCCTGGGTTGTATTTGAATCGTTAAATTTTGTTAAAGTATAATTAAAAATCGTGTTGTTAAAATCAAGAACAAAAGTTTCCTGATTTCCTAAAAACCCAAAAACCAGATTTGTGGAATTTAGAAATAAGAAAGGTAAGATTAATGTCAACGCTATGACAAAAATAGAAACAAATAATCTTTTCCCCATAACTTATCTATAGTTTATTATTATTGAGTTATTTGTCATCTAAAGGAGTCTACGGCAAAAGAAAATGAAAAATTCTATTTTATAATTGTCAAAATTTTCTTTAAAATAATCAACTGTAAAAAATCAGATCAAATATGAATTATTTCTTATCCTTTTTTGGTTCGACTTCTTTGGAATCTGCGTTCATATTCGAGATATTTCTTAATTCACCCACAGAATCTCTTAGTTCTCTTATAGTTTTTGTCAATATCAATTCTTCATCATCAAATTTTCTCAGAATCCCTCTTACTTCTCTGAACTCATATTCAAGAATAACTAAATAAACTGTAATTATTGCGGAAAGAAAAAGTAACAATTCAGTAACAGGAAGATTTACCCCAAAAAGATATACATATCCAGTTATGCCCATTATTTAGTTTGACTTTTTTTTATTATATATAATCTCTTCAAACTAAAATAAAGTATTGCTATTGCAAAGAACAATACTAAATAACCTAAAAGATTTCCATATCCTGTTGTAGCACCCATGATATAAAAGTTTCCGGTTCCTGTTGCCAAAGTTGCTAAGTCTGACCTCAATCTGGTTTCTGCAACATATTTCCCTGTTGGGGCACCAACTGGAACTTTAAATGACTCAGAAATACTGGTCTTATCTATCGCCTCAAGTCTTTTTAAATCCTGAATATTTGAATAAACCAAATCTCTATTGGGTGTATAAATCTCTGTTTCGAGGTAAGGATATGCAATCTCATCGCCGCCATGAATAACAAGAATATCTAAATTAACCGTAGCATCCAAACTATATCTATCTTTATCCGGAGTTATAATTATCTTAGGATAACCTTGTTTATACCGGATTATAATCTCTTTTAATTCCTTTGCTCCAAACTTATCAATGTATATTGTTGTTGAGCCTTTACCGCCGGTATAAGAAAATACATTTCCAAAGGAATCCTTGACTTCCAGAATATTATCTCTTGAGATTGGCAAGTGAATTGCAACATTCTTATAAACTTCATCAGCAAGGCTTCTTAAGAAAATTGACATTCTTAACTCTACCATTTTGTCTTCAAGTTTTCTCAAAACTTCAACATCTCTATCTGTTTCCAAAATTGGCGGTGTTAAAATTCTTATATCATAACTTCTTGTTTCCAAAGGAGCTAATCTTGTTTTCCATATCATGAACCTCTTACCCTTTTCTTTTCTAAAAACAACTTTTTCTTCTACTTTTTCTCCCTTTTCATTTAAATAAGTAACAAATCCATCAGTTGTGTCCTCAAAAACATCTATCCTAAATTCAGATTCCACCCATCTCGAGTTTGGATTATAAACATCAAAATTTTTAACCCATATAACAGGGTTTCCGACAGTTATTGTTCTTGCTGTCAGGAAGTCTGTTTGGGTTATTACCGGCTCAACCATTGGACTTGGAACAACGATTCTTACAACCCCATATACTTTAGAAGATACAATCTTTCCAAGAGCAGGGTCGAAACCAGCGATTTCCATAGGCATTTCATATAATCCTGAATTTGTTACATTAATTTGATACATTATTTTTACCGCAGCATCCTCACTTAAATTCCATCCTGTTTTAGCTCCATTTGTATATTCACAAGCATGCACTTTAGTTCCATCTGATAAAGTTACATTTCCTTTGTCTGTTACATTATAATCAGTATCACTGCAATCCCATTCGGACCCATTATAACTACAGAAATTTATGGAATCTATGGAACAACTAAAATTAGTTCCTAAAGGAACATAATCAACAAATTTAATTCCTGAAATTTCATCTCCAAAAACCTGTACAACTAAACTTCCATTTACTAAAGTTGGATGTGCAGGGCTCGGGACCCATAAATCCTTATAACCAACTAATTGTCTTCCTGAAGTTGATAAAGTTTTTGCATCTGGGGCTTCTGTCATCGGAGTTCCGGATTCTGAAGTCATTGTTGTGTTTCCAGTGAAATTGAAA
>CAZLSF010000006.1:0-20851 GCA_964562245.1 uncultured archaeon
GGTCATATTGGTAATAATTTTACAATCAAATTAAGAAATGTTTCTCCTAATGAAGATAATGAAAAAATATTAGATAAGTTCAAATTATTTGTTGAAAAAGGAATACCCAATTATTATGGACCTCAAAGATTTGGTATAAGACAAAATAATTATATCTTTGGGAAACTTTTACTTAAAAAAAGGTATGATGAATTTTTATTCAGATTTTTAACAAATTCAAAAAATGAAAATCAAGAAATTATGATAGTAAGGAAAAAACTTAAAGACAATTTTGGATGTTGGAAGAAATGTCATGAACTCATTGGCTCAAAGATAGGTAAAGAATTGTCAGATGAAAAAAGATTACTTTACGATTTATCTCAAGGTATGGAATTAAAAAAAGCCATTAAAAATATGAAACTTTCTAATTTTTTTGTTCATAGTTACAGCAGTTACCTTTTTAATATTGCATTGTCTTCATTTCTAAAAGAGGAATATAAAAATGTAAAGCTTGAAAAAATAGGAAATAATTCAAAATTAGATAAATTAAATAGAAAGCTATATCTACCTATTTTGAAAAGAGAAAACATATCTCTCAAAGATTTTAAATTGTGTGGATTTAAGGTATTTGAACACCCGAGAGAGTCTTTATTTTATCCGAAAAACTTCAAATATTCTATTGAACCCAATCATATAATTTTAACATTTAGTTTAAGTAAGGGTGAATATGCTTCATTAGTATTAGATTATCTAGTAAAAAAAAGTACAAAAAAGTTGTGTTAATATGATAACCATTACAGGCCCATCTGGTATAGGAAAAAGTTATTTGAAAAGGTATTTAAAGGACATATTTAATTTTGAAGAAATCCCTGTATATACAACGAGAGAACCTCGTAAAGAAGAAGATTCTACAGAAAGGATTTATCTAACTGAGGAAGAGTTCAAAGACAAATATAATAAAAACGAGTTTATATTTGTAGATAAAATATATGACGCAGGTTATGCATTTATGGCTTCTGATTTAAGAGAGGGCAATAATATTATACTTGAACTTTACATTGATAATGTTGAGAAATTCAGGAAGTTATATCCTTCTACTATTATGATAGCACTTATAACCGACTCCCAGGAACTTCTTGGAAATAGGCTAAAAAACAGAGGAGAATATAACATAAAAAGACTTTGTGAGTGGGAAGAAGAAGTGCAGAAAATAAGAGATAATAAAAATCTATTTAATCTCGTTTATAACATTGATAAGAATACGGAAAATAAGGTACTAATTGATATAGAAGAATATATTCGGGGTTGTCTAAAATGTTAACGACATATCTTTGTGGAAAAAAACTTAAAAGTCCTATTATTTTAGGTTCAGGAACATTAGGAGAGAAAAAAGAACCTTTAATAAAGGCTTTAAACTTTGGGGCAGGTGCTGTTGTTAATAGAACTTTAAGAGTTGGTTCCAACAGAAAGATTTTTAAACCTGCTTATTATTTTGGGGAGAAGACTTATATGCTCAATGCAGATAATAAAAATGTTACCCCTTGGGAATATTGGGTAAGAAAGGCAAAGGAAGTTGAAAAATATGGTCCATTAATCATAAGTTTATCTGCAAGAATTCCTAAAGATTGTGATATAATTGTTTCTGCTTTCGAAGAAAATTATTCACCCTCATTTTATGAATTAAATTTTTCTTGTTCTCATTCAGCCAAAATTTATGGAAAAATTAGTTATGAACAGGTTGAAGAATCATTAAGGTTGATTAGAAAGAAAACTAAGAAACCAATATTTTTAAAATTATCTCTTGATAATATGGATTTTAAACAGTTGAATAATATTGAAAAATGGATAAATGGGTATGTCCTATCAAATACAATAGGTCCTGGTTTAAAAATTGATATAAACTCAAGAAGACCCGTGCTTGGTTCTACTTTTGGTGGGGTAAGTGGTGGTGCTATAAAACCTCTTGTTCTTGCTGGAATATATGAGTTAAAACACCACACAAAAAAAACAATAATAGGTGTAGGTGGTATTGAAACTGCAGAAGATATATTAGAATATCTTATTTTGGGTTGTGATGCTATCCAAATATATACAAAAGCACATAGAGAGGGGATAGAAGTTTTCAAAAAATTAAATGATGATTTAAAGAATTTATTGAATAAAATGAATGAAACTGTAGAAACTATTAAAGGGACTTTCAATTATGGGAAATAAAAGAAACTATATAATTGATATTTATTGTGTGAAGTGTAGTACTCACCTTTATAGATACTTGAAAGAAGGAGAAGGTAAATTAATAAAATGTTATACCACCAATATTTTAGAGGATGATACTATAAATCCCTTACATTGTCCTGGTTGTGGTGAAGAATTTGCAAGAGAAGCAATATACCATAACAGACCTGCTTATAAGATAATTCAGGGTAAAGTATATGTTAAGAAATAATTATGGCAGATGAATATGTTGATGTTGTTGATAAAAATGATAATGAGTTAGGTATCAAAAAATTGAAAAGTATTGTTCATAAAGAAGGAGACTGGCACAGAGGAGCACATTTGTGGATAGTTAAGGAAGGCAGGATACTTCTGCAAAAAAGAGCACCACAGAAGGATTTCTTCCCTAATTGTTTTGATGTTGCATGTGGGGGACATGTTTCAAGTGGGGAAATCTTTGAGGATACTTTAGTAAGAGAAGTTAAAGAAGAATTGGGATTAAAAGTGAATAAAAAAGATTTTATATTTTTGGATAAAAGAAATCAGGTTTCTAAAGATGAAATAAAAGGGTTGATAAGTAGAGAAGTGTTGGGGGTTTATTTGTATTTCTTGAAAGAGCCTGTGAAAAATATAATTTTACAGGAAGAAGAAGTTTCTGAAGTTAAATTATTTGAAATAAATGAATTAAAAAATTTATTAAAGAATAAACCCAAAATGTTTGTTGCAGATAAAGATTATTTTTTTGAAGCAATTGATAAGATAGAAGATATATTATCTAGACAAAGATAAGTTGCAGATTTATTAGAAGGTATATTTAATTCAAATCCCCATAAAAATCAAAATAGTGGGAACAAGCAGGACAGCCATCATAAAACTTCTCCGAACACCAGTCTTAATGCAGTAAATCCCAATTGCCAGCCCGGTTATTGCAATCACAATTCCAATCCACCCCGTGAAAACTCCAACCAAAACAAACAACAAACCAAAAATTGATTTTGTTAATTTATTGTATTTGATTTTGTAAATATTTCTTATAATAATTTTTGAAAGTAACAAAGTTAATAAGGAAGCTATGCCCGCAGAGATAACAATCATAAAAAGGATTGTGAATAAAGCAGTCAGAGTATATTCAAAATTTAAACTTTGGATTGCAACTGAAGTTCCTGAACGCGGGTTCCCAATTGTCCACAAGGCAATAATTGAAAATAAACTTCCGGCTGTGGTAATCCCGCCGATTGAAATCATAAAATCTTTCAAGTTGTTGATTTTAAAAAGTTGCTGGCTCATCACAGTTACCTGACTTGAACCCACGCCGGGAAGAAGTCCTGCAACCATCCCTGAAAATACACCGACAAATGAACTTTTCTTTCTAGAACAATCCTCAAAATTAACGTCAATTTCCTGTTCTGGAATTTCTGTTTTTGACGAGGCGTCGAATAAACTTGACAAACCAAACAACCCGCAAAAAGCCGGAAATAATACTTCGCTCCCGGAAAGAGGAAGCTTGAAAATCAATAAACCAAGGAGAGCGGAAAAAACAAAAACCAGAAAAGAAGGAAATCTGTTTTTCTTTTGTGAATAAAAAAGATAGAATATTGTCAGCAACAATAACACAACAATCGCGGGTTTAACAAAAGAGTAAATATGGTGGAGGGTTATGACAAACACAGGGAATAACAAGGCAATAATAATTACTGAGATTAATCCGCCATACACCGTTAAATAAATTGCTTCATAAGCCCTCCCGGAAAGCAGAAATCTTTGCCCGGGTAGGATTGATAAAGCAGTATCTTCTTCCGGGGCAGAAAACAAAATTGAAGGAATAAAATCAATAAAGGAATTTGTTATTTCAGAACTGACTAAAATTGCTATAATATTCATAACCCCAATGCCAAGAAGAGGAGCAACAGAAAGCAGAAGGAATGCAATTGTGTTTGGATGAAGTCCGGGAATCAATCCAGCAATAACCCCAAGAATAATGCCTACAAGCAGAAATAAGAGGATTTCAGGAAACATAACACTTAAATTAATTTTTTTGTAATATATCTATGTCAAAAGGAACCCCAAGTTTTGGAAAGCATAATAAGGTGTTGCACGAAACCTGCAAGAGATGCGGACATCATTCTTATAATATTAAACAGAAAGTCTGCGTAAAATGCGGATATGGAAAATCCAAAAGAATGCTAAATCTAAGCTGGAGATGGTCAAAACCAACAGGAAAAGGCAATAGAAAGAAATAATTTAAAAAATTCAACTTCAATTATATTATATAATTTTATCTTATGGATGAAGAATCAACTAAAACACAGGAAAACACAACAGATTCTGGGATTTTACAGGATAATAGGAAAATCATTGAGATTCTTTTAAAAAATAAAAAACTTGTTACCCCGAAAGCTCTCGAATTGATAAAGGAGAAAAACCTCTTAGACAAGGTTCTCAAATTAGATAAAAAAATAATTGATGAGACCGTATTAAAAAATCTGGAAGAACCGGAAATAAGGATTGAGAGAAACAGGAAAAGGAAATTAGCTGAAGAGTATAATGTAGATTTTAAACTTGAAAACATAAAGATAGAGCATAGAGAAAGAAAATCATCTGATTTCATTTCATATTTTAACTCAAAATTTTCAATGGTTCAGCAGATGCTGGCAAGGAGAGTAAATCCAGTATCCATAGCGAATGTAAAAAAAACAAATGATAATGAGGTTTCTTTAATCGGGATGGTTTTTGATAAAAGAACCACAGCGGCGGGAAATAAGATTATTGAATTAGAAGATCCCACAGGAATGATAACTTGCATGGCAACAAAAAATTCAAAAACTGAGGTATTTGATGAGTTTGATAATATATTGAATGATGAGGTGCTTGGAATCAAAGGATATTTTAAAAACAATTATGTTTTCATAAATGAGATTATAAGGCCGGATATCCCAATAACAAATACAATGAAAAAAATAGATGCACCAATAAGTTGCGTTTTCATATCTGACCTCCATATTGGAAGTATTGATTTTCTTGGAGATGTTTTCGATAAATTTATAAAATGGCTAAATTCAAAAAATGCTGAAACTGTTAAATATTTGTTTATTGCGGGAGATCTGGTTGATGGAATAGGGATTTATTTAAACCAAGAATCGGATTTATCAATAAAAAGCATCCATAAACAATATGAATATGCTGCAAATCTTCTTTCAAAAATCCCGGAACATATTAGAATAATAGTCCAGCCAGGGAATCACGATATTGTTGGGAATCAAGAACCTCAGCGACCTTTGAATGAAACCGCTCTTTCAAAACTCTCAAATATTGAATTTGGAACAACACCCTGTTCGGTTGTACTTGATAATACTTTTAGGATTTTGATGTATCACGGTTATTCTTATGATTACCTTATCAGAGAAATACCCGGAATCAGGCAGGATGGGTACAAAAAGCCTTATTTACCAATGCTTGAGGTTTTGAAAAGAAGGCATTTTGTATCAACTCATGGTTCTTCTCTTGTTATCCCTGAACTGGTGGATTCTATGGTAATTGATAAAGTTCCGGATATTTTCCATTCAGGGCACCTCCATACAGTTGCTTTGGAAAATTATAAAAATGTTCTTGTAATAAACTCAGGAACATTCCAGGGAAGGACTAAATTTCAGGAAATGCAGGGACATATACCTCATCCAGGAATATTCGCCCATGTTAATCTTCAGACAAGGGACAGCAAGTTGATTAATTTGAATAATCTTAAATTATAAAATTGTTTGAATAATCTTAAATATCTAAACTTTGGTATAATTTAAGGCTTCTTCAATCTGTTTATCATTAATCTTATATCTATATTTATAATCTTCTAATTTAGGCTTAAGAAGAGAATAAACCTTTTCAGCTATTTTTTTTGTTTCAGAGTTGTCGGAAATTTTTTTTTCTGTAATTTTTATAAGATTACCCATCATATAATCGCTTTTCTTTGCTTTTTCTGCATTAATTTTACCTTCATAAGCAACAGCAAGAGCAACAACAAATTTTGTATTATCTAGTGAACAATGACATCTTATTTTTCCTTCAGTTACTGCTTCATTATACTGGTTGATATATTCAGTTATCAATTCTCTATCATTTTTTGAATAAGGGATAACCTCTTTTAAATAATCCAGATGGTCTTCAAAACTGAGTTCTAAATCAGTCCCCTTAATTAAACTTTCTCCCCACATATAACTATTTAGTAGTAAACTATATAAAGATATCTATACTTGAGGATATAGATAAATTAGATTACTTAACCCATTTTTAGAATTAATATATCTTTTCCAACCTTTAATAATGGATACTGGGTTAATTGGATTTATTGTTTTTTTTGCGGCGATGGCTCTAATTATTTATTTTAAAAGAGACAAACTTGAGAGACATGGAATAATTTTCATGATAAAAACAACAAAATTAAGAAATAAGATCCAGAAAAATGCAACCAAATATAGAAAATTCTGGAACCTTTATTTTAACATTGGGGTTGTTGTTTCAATACTTACTATGATTTTTGGGATTGGATTTTTGATAAATAATACTTTGACAATTGCTTCTGGAACAAGTGAAGCGGGATTTGCTTTGGTTTTGCCGGGAATAAGTTCTGATTTTTCTTACCAACAAGGATTATTTTTGGTTCCAATTTGGTACTGGATTATTGCGATTATTATTTTGATGTTCCCTCATGAATTGTCCCACGCTGTTGCGCTTGCAATGAATAAACTGAAGATAAAATCTCTTGGAGCGTTCATTCTTTTATTTATTCCTGGTGCTTTTGTTGAGCCGGATAACAAACAATTAAGTAAAGCGAGCAAATGGAAACAGTTGCAGGTTTTTGGTGCAGGTTCTTTTTCTAATTTAATAACTGCAGGAATATTTATTATTTTGTTAAATCTCTTGCTGGTTGTTGCATATAATCCACAGGGAATTTATTATTCTTATCCAGCGGATAAAATCAACAGGACTGATATTATTGAGATGAGTAATTTTACAGATGGGTTGGCTGAAATAAAAACCCACAACATGACTTATTTGATAACAACTTCCTGGTGGGACCAACAGGAAAATCTAACAGAGATTTATGTTTTAGAGGATTGGCCCGCAATAAGAAGCGGTTTATCCGGAACAATAAATAAAATAGAGGGTTATAACATAGGTTCTTCAGAAGATGTTTCCGCGATTTTGTCAAATTATAAACCTTATGATACAATCTCAATTGAGACCAGCGAGGGAATTTATAACATTACTTTAGCAGATAACAATGGAAGAGCTTTCCTTGGAATTACTACAGGTTATGACCCAATTTCAAATATAATAGCCCCTATGAATCACCGTGCTTATGTGATAAAGAATCCAATGTTTGAACAGGTCGGAGAATTTTTGATAATATTAATAAGTTTTGTTATTATGGTTTGCATCGGAGTTGCAATCGTAAACTTGCTTCCAATGAAACCTTTTGACGGGGGTCTTATCGCAGAGGTTCTTACAAATGCAAAATTTGCAAATATTCTTTCAGGGATAATATTTATTATGTTGATCTATAATTTTTCCCCAATGATTTATAATTTTGCCATAATACTTTATAATTTTGCAGGACATTATTTGTTTTTCATCTAAATAATGTCAATATGACTGAAAATGATATTTTATATAATCCAGAAATAACTTTGTTGAAAAATTAAAAAATAAAAATAAACAAATTAAAATATTGATTGTCTGTTGTTTTCTATTTCGTGTATTTTATATGTAGTTATTTTTCCTGCTTTTATATAGATTGTTGCATTCTCGTTTAAATGGACTCCAGTGATTTTATAGTTTCCAAAATTACGGGCATATTCATCAATGTCTTTTAAGGTGGCTTCGCTGTCTTTTCCGAAACATTTATAAAATTCTTTTGCCAAATCATTTGTTTCGAAAATTACGGTGTATTCGCTGAACTCTATATTTTTATCTTTGGACGGGATACTGCAAGGGATACCCCCTGCTATCTGTTGCCATAATATGTAAAAGTTTTAATTATTTTAGAAAAACATTAAATTATGGGTTTTTTTGTTGTATTCGAAGGATTGGATGGGAGTGGGAGTTCAACACAGGCGCAACTTCTTGAAAGATATTTTAAAATGAAGCAAAGGGCTGTAATGTCTACAAAAGAGCCTACAAATAATCTTATAGGAGGTCTTATAAGAGGGCAGTTGACGCATGAGTGGAAAAGTTCTATGGAATGCCTTCAGTTGCTTTTTGCTGCGGACAGGGCTCATCATCTGGAGAAAGAAATAATACCAGCTTTAAGAAGAAATTTTGTTGTTATCTCTGACAGATATAAATTATCTTCAATTGCTTATGGTTCTCTTGAAGCGGATATAGAATGGTTGAGAGAAATAAACAAACAATTCAGGGAGCCTGATCTGACAATTTTGCTGAAAGTTTCTCCAGATACCTGCGTAAAAAGAATGGATAAGAGACATATTATTGAGTTGTTTGAAAAGAGAGACAAACTTACTAAAGTCTGGGAGGTTTATAAAACTTTTGCCAGTGATAACGTGGTAATTATTGATGGGGAAAGACCAATTGATGATGTTTTTGCGGAAGTTATTGAAAATGTAAATGAAAAATTAAAAGGGAAAGAAGTTGCAACTTTTTTATGATTATTTAAATTTCTGAAAACTTAGTTCCAACGCTTCTATCCCGGGTAATTTTTTCCCGGTAAGGAACCCAGCAAATGCTCCGCCCCCAAGACTTACATAACCAAATTTGTCAAAAGGAATTTTGAATTTTTCAAGAGCGTCTGTGGTATTACCTCCGCCAAGTAAACTGTTCTTGTTATATTCAAGAAACTCAAAAAGTTTTTTTGTTCCAAACTCAAAATTCTTGTTTTCATACATACCAGCAGTGCCTTTCATGCAAATTATTTCAGATTCTGAAATTATTTTCCTATATTCTGAGATTGTTTTTTCGCCAATATCAAGAATTTGTTTTTCTGTTGGCAAATCTTCAATTGAAATCTCCACCCTATTTCCATTTTCTTCAATTGCCAGATCAACAGGAATTTTTATTTTCTTGCTAAAATTTTCGGATAAACTTTCTATAATATCCATATATTTTAAGTATCCTTTTTCTTCAAGGAATTTTTTTGTGTATCCAAGGTCATAACCTTTTGAGATAAGGAACAATAAAGAAATTATTCCGGTTGTTAAAATAGAAATATCTTTTTCAATCCAGTGTTCCATTAATTTAAGAGGCTCTGTTGGTTTTGCGCCTCCAAGTATGAAGCAGGGTTTTGAATTTTTAAGTTTTTCAGAAAATATTTCAAGGTTTTTTATTTCAGTTTCAAAAACAGGACCCGCGATGCAGGGTTTAAGATTTGCAAATCCCACAACACTTGCATGACCTCTGTGCGAAACAGAAAAACCATCTAAGATAAAATAATCAATATAAGGGGCAAGTTTTTTTGGGAGTTCGCTATCCGAATGTTCTTCAATAGTTTTGTCAAATTTTTCATCATCATAAAATCTGGTATTATCCAAAACCAAAAGTTCTCCTTTTTTGAGTTCTTTAATCACCTCAAAGTTTTCCCCAAATGGCAGGAATTTAACTTCACTGCCAAGATGTTTTTCAAGTAGTCTGGCGTGTTTTTCAAGAGATATAAAATCTTTATTACCTTTTCTTCCTTGGTGGGCAAGCAAGACAGTTTTTGCGCCTTTTTTCATTAGGGACCTGATTGTTTCCAGATGTTTGTATAAACGGGGTGTTTCGGATAGATTCCCTGTTTCAGGGTTATAGGGTAAGTTTAAATCCACTCTTAGAGCTACAGTCTTGTTTTCAAGGTCAAAATCTCCAAATCTAAAAAATTCTTTCATAAAATTATCTGATTTATTTAATTATGCTGGGGTGGCGGAGCGGCTAAGCTCTTTTTTTGAGAAAGACACTCGTCCTTCGGACGGTGCAAGCGTTTCTTTGTAAACGATGCATCATTTTCGAAGAAAATGAATGCCCCCATTTTGCTTGCAAAATGAGGGAAGCCCTCAAGGGGAAAGAAAAACAATTTTAATATATCAAAAAAAGGTTCCGTAGTAACGCGTCGGTCTCGAAGCAACCCTTTTCATAGGTGAAGCAAATGCTCGTCTTTCAGACAGCACCTCAATTTGCTTTGTAAATAGAGGAAAGGTCTACACCTTAAACCCTATGGGTGAGGTAGGTATGAGAGAACCGATTCCTTCACAGGAGCGCAGGTTCGAATCCTGTCCCCAGCGTTTAGTTTTAAAGAGATTCCCCATATTTTTTAGTTCTACACGCAGGGAAACTTTTATAAATAGTTTCTTCATATATAATACTATGATACCTAAGAAAATATGGGAGGAATTAATAGCTGATTTTTATGAGCGGGAGTTGCCTAAGATAATAGAGAGAGATATAGATTACCCTTTGCAGATACCGATAAAAAGAGCCATATCAATAATAGGACCGAGAAGGAGCGGAAAGACTTATTCTATGTTTCAGACCATAAAGAAATTATCAGAGAAAGGCGTGGAAAAAGACAGGATTTTGTATATGAATTTTGAAGACAGCAGGTTAATAAATCTTTGTCTGGAAGATATGAATCTAATGCTTAACACCTTTTTTGAGTTATATCCGCAGAATAAAAAAAAGAAAATCTGGTTTTTTCTTGATGAAATACAAAATGTTGAGGGATGGGAGAGATTTGTAAGAAGCATTCTTGACCGGGAAAATATTTGCGTTTATCTTACAGGTTCTTCATCAAAATTATTGTCAAAGGAAATATCTACAAGTTTAAGAGGAAGAACATTATCTTATCAAGTATTCCCATTTTCTTTTTCAGATTATCTCAAAGCAGTAAAAGTTAACTCAGGAAAACCAGTTTCTTCATACCAGAAAGCAAAGTTGCGGAATGCCTTTGATGAATATCTTGTGTGGGGAGGCTATCCAGAAACAATCATATATAAAGAAGAAAGAAGCAGGATACTGAAAGAAATAGAAGAGGTAACCATTTATCGCGATATTATTGAAAGATATAAGGTCGAAAACACAAAGGTGTTGAAAATTTTATTCACTCAGTTGATTCATTCAAAAGAATTTTCTATTCATAAATTCTTTAACTTTTTAAAATCACAGGGAATTAAAGTGGGAAAAAATACCTTATATAATTATTTTGAATATATTTCTGATTCTTTAGTGATGTTCCCGTTAAGAAAATTTTCCTATTCTTACAGAGAAGTTGAGCAGAGCATTCCGAAAATATATTTTGTTGATAATGGTTTGTTGACTTTGAAAGGCATAAGAGATTTAGGGAGATTGATGGAGAATTTGGTTTTTATAGAATTGAAAAGGAAAGGTTTTGTTGAAAATGAAACTCTTTTTTATTATAAAAGTCCTGATAAAAAGGAAGTTGATTTTGTTATAAAAGAAAAAACAAAAATAAAACAGTTAATACAGGTTTGCTATGATATTGAAGATTATAACACAAAAGAGAGAGAATTGAAATCTATTGTGAAGGCGAGCAAAGAATTGGAGTGCAGTAACTTGCTTGTTATAACGCTTGATTATGAGGGTACGGAGATGTTTAAAGGAAAAAAAATTAAATTTATTTCTTTGCTGAATTGGATATGAATATCAGTTTAGTTGAGGAATGATGGATATTAATAGCAGAATTTACTTAAAGCAATAAAAGGAAAAATTTCCCAAATGTATTAATTTTACCAAATAACCTAATTATGCCAACAAATGCAAGTCCTTTATATTATCTCGCTGAGGAGAGATATCTGAATGCGGAGACAAGAGACGAGAAAATAGCCGCTTTAGAGGAGATGATAAGAGAACTCCCAAAACATAAAGGAACTGAGAATGTGCAGGCGCAGTTAAAGAGGAAACTCGCAAAACTAAAAGCCCAGAGCGGCAAGAGAAAAACTGCCAAAGGAGAGGGAATTGAAAAAGCAGGAGATGCTCAATTATGCGTAATAGGAGAAACAAACTCAGGAAAGAGTTCTTTGTTGAAATATCTGACCGGGAAAAATATCCGAATTGGTGATAAAAAATATACAACAACAAAACCCGAAGTGGCAATATTTAATTTTGACGGGGCAAAAATCCAGATGATTGAAATACCTTCTCTGTTTGAGAATGCTCACATGTCTCTTTTAACAACCTGCAATCTAGTGTTATGTCTCTACACAAATACGAAAGAAAAGAAAAAAATTGGAGATTTATTAAAAAGAAGACGGGTGTTATCAAAAACAATCTTTGTTTTGTCGAAATCTGATTTAAACAAAGAGAAAGCACACATGAAATTTTCTGTTCAATCCGGAGAGGGAATAGAAGAACTAAAAAACTTAATATGGAAAAAATTAGGTCTGATAAGAATCTACACAAAAGCAAACAATAAAGTTGAGAAAAATCCAGTTGTTCTGAAAAAAGGCTCAACAATAAAAACTCTTGCTATTGAAATTCACAAGGATTTGTTTACTGATTTTAATTTTGCAAGGATTTTTGACAATACCCAATTTAGCGGCAAGAGAGTTGGATTAAAATACAAATTAAAGGAAGGGGATATTGTTGAGATTCATAGGGGTTAAATTATAAGAATTCCTAACAATTTAATTAGATTTTTATTTCCGATTAATCTTTATCCCGACAATACTTGAAATCCCATTTTCAGAAACAATTCCATAAACCTGATTGCTTTGCGCAATTGTAACTTCGTTGTGAGTAATTATAATAAATTGTTGTTCTTTAGAGAATTCTTTTACAACATCGATTATCTTTTTTGTGTTTTCATTATCAAGAGCTGCATCAATTTCATCAAGGAGAACAAAGCAACTTGGTTTGCATCTTTGTATCGCTAGCAAAAATGCGATTGCAGTCATTGTTTTTTCCCCACCTGAAAGGGAATCAATACCAAGCAGTCTTTTTCCTTGAGGTCTGGCTTTTATAAGCAATCCGGAATATATATCTTCATTTTCTTCAAGAATCAGATATCCTTCCCCGCCAGTAAATTTTGAGTAAATTTCTTTGAACTCTTCATTAACGCTATTGAACAATTGCATGAACTTTCCTTTTCTTCGTGATTCAAGTTCTTCAATTACTTTCAAGATTGAATATTTTTCTTCAATAATTTTTTCAACTTTTTCCTTAAGGTCTTCGTATTCTGTTCTGTACCGATCAAATTCCCGAACAGATTTCATATTTAATAATCCAAGTTTGCTGATTTCATGAGTATAACTTGACAATCTGTCTTTAAGTTCGCTGATAGTCCCTTCTTCAATTTCATCAAAAATTTCAAGTTCTTCAAGCTCTTGTTGGTAATTTTTGATTTCTACATCCAGTCTTGCAATTTTTATATTCTCATCAGATAGCTGGCTTTGCAGTCTTAATTTTCTTTCATATAATTTTCTTCTTTTTTCCCGAATTTTTTTAAGCGCATCTTCTTTTTCTTTAGCGTCCTCACCTATGCCAGCATATTCGTTGCTTGCTTCCTGTCTTTTTAAGATGACTTCTTCAAGTTTTTTGTTTAAATCGTTAAAGTCCTGTTTTAATTTTTTGTTTTCTTCTTCAAGAGTTTTAATTTCTTCTTTTATTTTATTTAGGTTAAAACCTTTTTCTTTATAACCCCCAAAAACACTTCCGGTTTTTTCAATAATAGAACCGTCCAGGGTTGAAATTCTATATGTATTTAAAAAAGGTTTTGCGTTTTCAAGAGTGTCAACAACAAGGGTTGAACCAAGGGCGTATTCAACAACTTTTCTGAATTTCTCGTCAAATTTAACAAGGTTAAGAGCAATATCAATAACTCCTTTTCCTGAAGGCGCATCTATGACAGGTCTTCCAATTTTGTCAATAGGTAGGAATTTTGCCCTGCCAATTTTATTTTCTTTAAGATAATTTATATAAAATTCAATCTTGTCAAAGGAATTGACAATCAGATTGTTTTTTGTTGAACTAAGAGCGATATCAATTGCGGGCTTGTATTTTGAATCACAGTTAATTACTTGTTCAACTGTGCCGAGAATCCCGTCTTTTTTAAGCAGGAATTTTACTGCTTTTGGTTTTTCAATTTCTTCAACCTGCGCAATATATTTTTCAAGCCTTTCTTTTTCCCTGTTATTTGAATCTATTTTATTTTCGGTTTTGGTTATTTCTCCCTTTAATTTTTCCTGTTCTTCGATTATTTTTACTTCTTCGCTTCCTTTAAATATATCTTTTGTCAGGTCCTTTATTTTGTTTTCTTCTTCTTCAATATTTGTATCTGTTTCACGGACTTCTTCATCAATTTTAGTTAATCTTTCTTTAAAATCATTGACTTTTTCATTTATGAGGTTCATTTTCTTCAAACTTTCATCAAGCTTTATCTTTGAGATTGAAAATTTAATTCTTTTTATTTTTTCATTTAAACCATTGTAGATTTCAACTTTTCTTTTTTCTTCAGAGATATTTTGAAATATTTTTTCTCTTTCTCGAAGTAACAATTGTTGTTCTTTTAAGATTTCGTCAACTTTCTGCAGTTCAGTTTCGCTTTTTTTCTTTTTATCATCAAATTCAGCAAGTCCGGCAAGGTCATCTATAATTGTCCTTCTTTCGATAGGAGTCATTTCAAGCACTCTTGTGACATCGCCTTGTGCAACAATGTTTAGACCATCAGGTGATATTCTTGCTTCTATTAACAAGTCAAGTATCCTCTGTCTTGTTTCTATTTTATTATTTAATCTGAAAGTTGATTGTCCCTGTTGATTTACTTTTCTCTCAATAGTAACTATATCTTCTTCCAGTTTAATTGTCCTGTCTTTGTTGTCAAGTTCAAGGATAATTTTCGCATTTTCGGCTGGACCTCTTTCACTTTTGTAAATCAAGTCTTCCATTCTGTCAGCCCTCAAGGCTTTTGCGGAATTTCTTCCAAGAACAAACAAGAAAGAGTCAAGTATGTTTGATTTCCCAGAACCATTACTTCCAGCAATACAGGTTATGCCGTCCCCGATTAGCAAAGTAGTCTTATTTTTGAATGATTTAAAACTTTGCAAAGTAAGCTTAGTTAATTTAACCATAACTAAACTTTTTTTAAAAAGAAACTGTTTAAGAACTTATTTACTAATCGCATTCTGGCTGCTGTATTCTGAATAGATATATATTAATAACTTCTTGCATATTTGGTTTTAGGTATTTGCCGTTTTTATCGTCGTTTGTATATCTATTAAATTCTCTATTTATAAATTATATAGATTTTGTTTTATAATAATGCACATAAAACTAAAAACAACAAATTTTAATTTCCACAAAACCTTTAATTCAGGGCTATTTTATTTCTTTTATGACTCTGAACCCACAAGGAAAATAATTATTGATGGAAAACCAATAACCTTAAAATTCGAACAAACTGGAAACCAGTTAATAATTTCTTACTCTGAAGAAATTGAAAAAGATCAAAAAACCAATTTAGTCAACAGGATAAAATACTGTCTTGGTATTGAGGAAGATTTGTCAGAATTTTACAATATCTGCAAAAAAGACATTGTTCTCAAAAACTATTTTGAAAAGATAAAGGACACAAGAGTTATCTCTGCTTTCTCTGATTTTGAGGCTCTTGTGGGGGCAATAATTTCACAGAACAATTCTTACAGGAATTACAGAATTCAGATGCGCAGAGTTTACGAAAAATTAAATTTTATTCGGGAAAATTACACAGAAAAAAATCTCTGTGAACTAAAATTAGGGTATAAAATTAATTATCTGCTGGATTTGGCAAAGAACTTTGAAAAAATAAAACTAAGAGATATTAGAGGAATTGGGAATTATTCAATAAACCTGTTTAATATCTTCCAGAAAAGGGATTATAACTATTTTTATATAGACTGCCTCACAGAGAAAATAATGAGGGAAAATTACAAAATAGAAAAGAATTTTGAAGAAGCAAGCATTAAATTATGGGGGAAATATAGAGGACTGGCAGAGGCATATCTTCAGAGGTTTTTTGAAGTTAAATAAATGGATTTTTACTAAAGTGTAAAATTAGAGTGAATTGGTAAGTTGATTATTTAATTTTCTCATTAAATAATTTTTGTTATTTTTTAGGGTGAAATTATTTCTGGATATTATAGGAAAATATAAAGGTATAAAAAAAGAGGATTCTATTTTAGTCAGAACAAATACAAAAATCTATTTTTACCAATAATTTACTAGGTGGCGGAGGTTTATAGGTAAGAATTATGTTTTTTAGGAGGGATATAAAATATCTTCAGGCATCTAAATAGTGATAAAATCCTTGAAACAAACAAGAAAAGAATAGAAAGTAATTAATACACTAAGAGTTGAAAATTTAGTTAATTTCACATATCTTCTTATAATCATATTTATCCATACAATATCGACACTTGTTTTATTTAAATCTTATTTTGCATTGTTGGTTGTTTTAGGGAGCTAATGGCAGGGTTCCTGTTTTTGCTGTTTGCAGTCTGTCGACACATCTTTGTCTTTTATATACCCCGACACTGTGGTATACTTATTGGTACGCCGTATATGTACATTAAATATGGATATTGAAACTAAAATTTTGGGATTATTAAAAAAGGAGAGAGAAGGTATTACAATATCCGAAATAGCTGACAAACTGGGAGCTCACAGGCACACAATAACAAAATATATTTATAGGTTAGAAGGAAAAGGAACAATAAAGATAAGGAAAATAGGAATTGCAAAACTTTGTTATTTAAACAATAAATCTTCTACAAAAAAAGGCGCTTTTAGTTCAAGGATATTTGTTTTAATCTCAGTGGCAATACTTTTTGCAATGGCGGGATATCTGAATTTAACCGGATATTTTTTGTATGAGGGGACTATAACTCCTGTAAATGTGTCGGGGAATTTTTCTTTATCAGATATTGAAAAAACAGATGGAAAGTTTGCTGAAATTTATTTTGAAAATTCAACTTCTTTTACTTCTGATTTCCTCGCGGAGAACAGAACTTATAATTTAACTTTGGAAGCAAATGCCAATTCGCTTTTGCAATTAAAAATATTCTGCAATAACACAGAAATTTATGATTCGCAATTAACCGGAAAAATTGAGGTTCCAGTAAATCTCACTGAAGGTTTGCACAGATTTACTTTTATATTTACAAACCTGTTTAACAAAACTGAAATTAATAAAATTGATAATTCTAAGGCGGATAACTTAAGTACTGGAAAGATAACAGGATTTTTTGCCTATGAGGGTTCTTCTGAGGATGAAGAGATAGAATCAGAAATACCAGAAATCAAACAAAAAGAACCGGAGGTGGAGATTGATGAATCTGTTGCAGAAGAACCTGTAATTGATGAGGAACAAGATGAATCTGTTGCAGAAGAACCTGTAATTAATGAGAAACAAGATGAATCTGTAGAGGAAAATATAGAAACTGATGGAAAACAGGAATTAGAGGAACCAGAACAAATTGCTGAAGAGAATGAACAACAAGAATCTGTTGAAGATGAAAAATCAGGAAATCAGGAAGATAATACAGGAAAAGAGAAAAATTTAGAAAACCCAGAAGAAATGGAAATATTAGAAGAACAAGATAATTCAGAGAATGTAAATGAAACCGAAGAATCTTCAAACAAACATTTAGAAGAAATTAATGAAACCGAAGAATCTTCAAACAAACATTTAGAAGAAATTAATGAAACTGAAGAAGATATAGAAAATAACTCAGAAGAAAAGGATTCAAATGAAACTGAATCTTTCAAGGATAATCAAACCGAAGATGATTTAAATGATGGAGATAATCAGATCATTAATGAAACCAACCAAGATAATTTTTTTAATGGTGCAAATGAAACAAACCAGTCTGATATTTTAGATAAAAACCAAACAGACAAAACTGAAGAAACAAATTTAACAACCCCAGTCAATGAAACAAATTTCACAGAAAACAATGAAACTAACTTAACTAATGGCGATGAAATCAATCTCACAATACCGGTCAATGAAACCAACTTAACAATCCCAACAAATGAAACTCTGATTGTACCTGTAAATGAGACAAATCAAACAACAGAAATAGAACCTGTTAATAGCACCAATCAGACAATTATAATTGAACCTGTGAATGAAACAAACCAGAGTGTTTCCAATCAAACAGATATTGCGATTAATGAAACTCTACCTTCAAATAACACAATTGCATTGCCGGAAACAAATGCAACATTATTAAATCAGACCAACCAGTCACAGGAAAATGAAACAGAAATAGCAAAGGGAGTAATTTTAAGAATAGATTTCCTTGGTTTGATTCCTGTTAAAGAAGATTTGATTGTTCCTGAAAATGAGACATTAATAAATGATTCTTTGCAAAAAACAGTAACACTTAGTTATTCCAAACCAATACATGATAAAATAATCATAGGCGAACCTGTTGAGTGGACACAGGATCTTGAAATAGACAATCCAACTAATATAACCAAAACAATATATTTCAAACTACCTATTCCAGATGATGCATTCAACCTCACAGTATATAAAAATGATTTAATAATTTCAGATAAAAGAATATTGAATCTTAGTGTGGAATCCAATCAGACAATAAAATTATTGATTAAATTTTACACTTCTCCGGTTGAAATTGATATGGTAGATATTGACTTAACTTTGCTGGATTTATTGCCCCCGGAAGCAAAAGAGATAAATATCTATGAAAACGGGAGTAAAATAGCACACTATAAAAATCTGTTTGAGGCAACTTTAAAATTACCTAACTCGGAAAAGCAGATATTTGTTCACCACAATTCTTCATTGCACTATTACAATATTTCTGTGGAATTGCCTTTAACCGGGAATTATGTTATCCAGAAAAATATAAATTCTTCATATGACAACAATACTTTAAAATTTACAATTCCAAAACTTTCAGGAGTTAATTTAACTTTGAAACCCAAGGTTATAAAGAAGCAGGCGAAGGCGATAATTAGTGAACCTGTTAAATGGACTCTTGAAGTAGGGAATACTTCAATAGAATATGAAACTCCTGCCCCTCAAAAATCAGAGTTTTCAATTTTAACAGGCAAAAAAGTGATAATTAGTTCAGGTGCTTCAATGCATTATTACAATATTACAGCTTTTTCAGATTTGCCGGAGTTGGATTATAAACCAAAAATTTATAGAGTTGTTAATGACACGAGAATTGATGTGACAAATAATCTGATATATAATGTTGTCTATCTGGATGAAAACTCAAACGGAAAATATGATAAAATTCAGTGGATTGTTCCAAGATTATCAAATGACACCTATGAAATTGATTTGAATATTTTGAATGTTCAGTCATACCCAACCGTCGGCGGCAACTGGACAGTAAGATTCAACACAACAGGCACAGCCAATTTAACAATCACCGCAGTAAATGGCACAACATGGAGCAATGCAAATGAAACAGAAGACCTGAAATTTTTAGAGATAAGATGCGGAAACCAAATTCTAAATCACACTTGGCTGGGAACCAATTGTTCTATTTCAGGAAACTGCTCAGCATTTGTACAAAATTATACTTGCAACCAAACCGGATACGAAACCTCAAAAGTACTGACAGGAGGAAGACACAACCTGAAATTCCAATTTGGAGATATAATTAGATACGCTCACAACTGGGCAGATAATGGCTCCGCAGCCCAGACTGTAGATGCCTGTGGAACACTAAGCACAGCCAATGCGATTTATACTTTAAATCAAAGCGTAAACTCCTCAGGAACCTGTTTTACGATAGCCGCAAACAATATAACCCTCAACTGTGCAGATTACACAATTAATTATTCTCAATCCTCACAAGGATACGCAGTATATGACAATGGATATGATTATGCAACAGTTAAAAATTGCATAATTGTCCGCGGGAATACTAGTGCAGTAAATTCACATGGGATTTATTATGAGCATGGAGCAAATAATGCAATATTCTACAACAATACAATTAATCATGCTTATTCTGGCATTTATTTATACAACTCCAATAATGCAAACATTACAGGTAATATCATAAAGAATAGTAATGATACTGGAATCTTTTTTCGGGATATTAATGATAGTGTAGTTAAAGACAACATAATAGAAAATACAGCAACTAATGGTATTGATCTGTGGTCATTAGGTACTGGCAATCAGATTATAAATAATACAATAAAGAATGTAACAGGTATTGATGGCATAAGAATAAGAATAGCAGGTAGTGACAACAATTCAATAATCAACAACACAATTGAGAATGTTGATGATTATGGGATTTATGCGATATCATCTGAGAACACGATCATCACAGGCAACATAATAACAGATATAACTAATTGGAATGGCATTTATCTAAGTTCCGGCAGCAATAACTCGAATATAGAAGACAATAATATCAATAATACCTACCGTGAGGCTATCTATGTAGCTGCATCAGAGAATGTAACTATAAAAGATAACACAATATACAATGTAACTTGGTTGGATGGAATTTCTCTCGCAGCCGGCACTTACAACTCAACAATAAAAGACAATAGCATAGATAACACTCGTTATGGCATTTATACCTCCAACTCCACTAATTTAAACATTACAGGCAACACCATAAAAAACAGTAGAAATATAGGGATTTATCTAAACCCAAGCAACAACAGCATAATCACAGATAAC
>CAZLSF010000007.1:0-19468 GCA_964562245.1 uncultured archaeon
CCTATAACATATTTTGTCCTGTAAACTCCTTGGGATGTAGCGACAACAACACCCTGAGAATCATCAGATATTTTAATCACCCTCTCAAATTTAACCTCAACATTTTTCTTAGCCTTCCTCAACAAAAAAATTTCAAATTTTTCTTTATCAAGAACAACTGAATTTAGATTAATCTGAGCTGAAGCTTCCCCGCAGCAAAGATATGCCTTGTAAATCTTCCTTTCAACAATGAACTTTGGCAGGTCAAAAAACTTATTTATCCTATCCGAAATAAGACCGCTGCATCTCCGCGGACCAAGATTTTTGTGTTCTTCTATCAGCAAAACCTGCTTATTCCTGAGTTTTGTCGCCAAATATAACCCTGCGACGCCTCCACCCACTATCACATAGTCATACATCATAGTATTACTGAAATAATTTATTAGAAGAACCTCTTGTATTTAACACTGAATTATTTAATTATATTATGATATTTGACCCTGAAAAAATTAAAAATAACGCTAAAAAGGACTGGGAAAGAGAATGGAAAAAAACAGCAGAGTTGGTAAAAGGAAATGGGGATTTCTCGCTTAACCAGAAAAAAGGTTCAGAACATCTGTTGTGGAAATATGCGCTTAATATCAGAAAAGCCCTGTTGGAACTCGGTTTCGATGAGGTTATCCTCAATCCAATCCAGTCAGATGAAGAAATAAAAAAACAATATGGTCCTGAAGCCAGAGCAATAATGGACCGAGTATATTATATCTCAACAATTCCAAGACCTGATATCGGGCTGTCAAATGAAAAAAAAGAATTAATCCTAAAGAAAATCCCTAACTTTAAAAAATTCGCAGAACTACAGGATATTCTTAAAAGATACAAAAGAGAGGAAATAGAAGGTGGGGAGGATTTCACAGAAACACTTGTCTCAGAATTAAACATTTCAACATCAGATTCAGTTTACCTGATTGATGAAGTTTTCAAAGAATTAACTGAATTAAAACCAGAAGCCTCAAACCAGACCTTAATCTCTCACGCAACAACAGCGTGGTTCCCTGTATTAGCCAAATTGCAGGACAAAAAAAGGCACCCAATAATGCTATTCTCTCTTGTATGGAGATACAGGAGAGAACAAAAAGAGGATTCCAGACACCTAAAAGCTCACCTAAACCTGTCCCTTGTTATAATGGATGAAAAGTTCAGGATAGAAAACGGGAAAAAACTCACAGAAACATTTTTTAAGAAACTTGGGTTCAAAGAGGTGAAATTTAAAGTAAAACCAAACCAGCCAGCCTATTACGCTCCCGGAACCAATTTTGAAGTATTTGTGAAACACCCAAAAACCGGGTGGATTGAAGTCTCTGAAATAGGTATGTATTCACCGGTCTCGCTCGCAAATTATAAAATAAAATATCCTGTATTTAACTCAGGACCCGGACTCGGGAGAATTGTAATGGCTCTTGAAAATATAAAAGATATCAGGGAATTATACTATGATTCAGGACAAGAGTTATCAGACGAACAAATTGCTGCGGGTATAGAAATAGATAAAAAATCGGAAAATAAAGAGATTGCAGAAGCAATTAAAAAAGGAATTATTGAACACAAAGATTCCCTTGGAATTGTCAGAAAAAAAGTATATGAAGGGATTTCCAAAGTCTATGTTCTCGAACCCGAAGAAGGCAAAAAACTGTTAGGACCTGGAGGAATGAATGAAATTTATGTTTATCATGGAAATATACTTGGAGTAAAACCCGGGGATGAAAAATTCAAAGAAATCAGGGAAAATGGGGTAAAAGTCTGCTCTTTCCTTGATGCAATTTCAAATTATTTTGCTTATAATGTGGAAAAAGGTCAGAAAGGGATATTGACTGTGAAATATGCAGATACACTGCCTTCAATTAACCTGAAAATGGATAAATCCATCTCCAGATACATGACAGACAACAAAAAAGAAATAAAAATAGCCGCTCCGATTTTTGTTGATATTGAGATTTGTTAAATAAACTTCCCTTCTTTAAAGAATTATGACAATATTAACGATTATACCCGTGTACTCTGCCAAATATTTTAAAACTTAAGTATAAATTCATAATATACTAATGAAGGTAAAAGTCTTTTTAAGTCTATTTCTGATGACTCTTTTGATTATTCCAGTTTTTGCAGATAGTTATATTATAACACCTTCAGAGAACCAAATTTTGTCTAATGGAATAATGTCTATCAGTTCTGCGATTAATATAACTTGCAATCCAATCTACGGAACAAATTCGTGTTCTGGAGAATTAACAGAAAATGAAAAACAAAATTTAATAAATAAAGGCTATAAAATTTATCCGAACCTGAAAGTTCATGCTTTTTTGAATGAATCTGTTCCTCAGATTAAAGCAGACCATGTATGGAATATTACTGTAAACGGGACAAATTTAACAGGGAAAGGACAAACAGTTTGTATTATTGACACAGGAATTGATTACAATCACTCTGCTCTTGGCGGGGGATGGGGGAATAAAGTTATTGCTGGATGGAGATTTTTAGGGAGTGATATTCAAGAATGCAATGACACAAATCATACCGCCTGCTGGGATGATAATGGGCATGGAACCCATGTTGCGGGAATTGTTGCTTCAAATAACACAACTTACAGGGGTGTTGCTCCTGATGTAAAACTGGTTGTTGTTAAAGCTTTGGATGATTCTGGTGGCGGTTATGAAGATGATGCGATTAAGGGAATAAATTATTGTATTTATCATGCAGAAGAATATAATATTTCTGTGATTTCAATGAGTCTTGGGATAACAGATGGTGAAAATAATGAAATTTTTTGGAATAATGGTAGTTACTGTGATGAAATTGAAAATTTATCGTTATTTAAGTCAGCAATAAATAATGCAACTGCAAAAAATATTTCCGTTGTGGTAGCTTCTGGAAATAAAGGAAATACTACAGATATAACTGCTCCCGCTTGTTTGTTTAATGCAACTCCTGTTGGTTCTGTAAATAGTGAGGATATAAAATCCAATTACAACTATTGGTCCTTACCAATTATTTTTGCTCCCGGCGAACTAATTTATTCAAGTGTTCCAAACTATTCTGTTTATAACCCTCCTGGACCAAGAGAACCTATAAACAGTTCAACTGGTTGGAAAGACTTAAGCGGAACTTCAATGGCAACTCCGCATGTTGCAGGAGTTTTCGCTTTGATGAACCAATACTTAAAACTGTCAAACAAAACAAAAACGCCACAGGAACTTGAAGATATTGCAATAGCCACAGGAATAAATGTAACCGAAAATCACAACAATTCAAGAATAGATTCCTACGAATTTTATCTTAATTTATCCGCCAACAATAACCATTCATTTGGAAGTCAATCTGAAAATGTATCTGGGTGCATGAATTTAAACCAATCAGGAGAAACCTACTACCTGAACCAATCAATATGGAACTCAACTGAAACAGCATGTATAAACATCTCCGCAGACAATATAACATTTGATTGCCAAGGGTATACAATAGATGGAAATGACACAGATAATACCTATGGAATTTATATTTACAGGAATTCCTCAACAAACACAAATATCACAATAAAAAACTGCACAATTACTGATTGGGAAGATGGAATTTATTTTAAAAATGCATCAGGAAATATTTTTCAAAACATAATTTCTGTTTCATCACAATATGGGATTTATTTTATATCTTCTTCAAGCAATAAATTAGAGAATTTGAGTTTAATCAATAATTCATTCTTTGATTTTTATACAGAGGTAAAAACAGATTCAGATTGCAATAATGAATTAATTAATGTAAGTGGAACAGATAACAAACCAATTGTTTATTATAATGACACAGTTGATTTAAAAAACTGGGATAATAATGCATCACAAATTATTTTGTGCAATGCAGACAATTCTACAATAGACAACATTACTTTAAATCATACTTTCAAAAATAATGGATTTCTTGTATTAAATACAGACAATTCAAGTTTTTCAAATATGAGTTTAAATAATTTAGAACTTGGACTTGCAATTATATCCTCTGTTAACAATGCGTTTGACAACATTACAACCAATAATAATGAAGAATTTGGAATGTCTCTTGTCAATTCATCAAACAATAATTTTGCAAATATTATTTCAAATCTTAATAATTTTACTGGAATTTTTCTTTTTGCTTCAAATCACAATAATAAATTTTATAACATTAGCGTAATTTCAAATAAATGGGATGGAATAACACTCATATCCTCTAATTATAATACTTTGAATAAAATTAAATCCAATTGTAATAATGAGACCGGAATAATTTTATGGGACTCTAATTTTACTGTTTTAGCAAATTCAACAATTCAAAACAATTCTGGCTATGGAATTTCTATTTTCTCATCAAAAAATAATTTAATTTACAACAATCTTTTCAACAACACAAATAATACTGTCTTTGCAGGAGCTAATTACACAAATTACTGGAACACAACAAAACAAACAGGGACAAGAATATATTCCAACGGAATCCAGATAGGAGGGAATTATTATACAAATCCAAATGGAACAGGGTATTCAGATACCTGCCTGGATTATAACGCGGATAATTTCTGTGATGAACAATATAATATAACAGATAATAATACTGATTATCTGCCTTTAAGCATATCCACTGCATATCTGAATTTAATCCCTTCATGGAACAACAGTTATACTTATACAGGAAACAAGACTTTGTCTGCAAGAGAAACTGAAAATGAGAACCGGACAAGAAACCTGTTTATAAACCTGAACCAGACAAGAACCCTAAGTTTTCTGATCAATAATTCTGGTGACTCACTTTTATACAATCTAACGCAAATCAACTCAACAAATCTTACAAATACAGCAAACAGTTCTCTTGCACTTAATTTCACAGCCATAACAATTCCTGATAATATATCCGCAGGG
The DNA here is from genome assembly GCA_964562245.1 of uncultured archaeon. Lineage (GTDB taxonomy): Archaea > Aenigmatarchaeota > Aenigmatarchaeia > QMZS01 > QMZS01 > QMZS01. The sequence goes on from CAZLSF010000007.1 coordinate 4,923, forward strand.
GGAACAGGTTATCTTAATATTACAATTGAACCTCCTGCGGATTCTTCTTACTTTGGTAATTATTCAGGGTGGATTTATTTAAATTCTTCAAATGGAGAACCTCATAATTATTTAAACCTTACCTTAAACATTACAGTTACCAATCAAACTTTGCTAAGATTAAACAAAACAAACAAAGTTTATTATTTCGAAGATAATAACCTGACGCAAATTAACTTTTCTGTTTATTTTTATGATAATATAACAACAGACGCACTTTGGAATACTTCTGCAAATTATAATTTAAGTCTGGTTAACTCAACAAACAACTCACAGATTTTGCAGAATTTAAATTTCAGCATTGATTCTTCCGGATTATTCTCAGCAAATATAAATTCAACAAATATGACTGAAGGAAATTACACTCTTCTTGGAAACATAACTGACGAAGCAGGGAATATTGTGGAAATTAATTCAAGTTTTGAATTACTGCATAACCTTGAGTTAATCATAGCAACAACACCAGACCTAAATTCAATAGTGAAAGGATATCCTTTTGATTTCACAGTAAATGTTTCAAAACCTGGAAATTTCACAGCGGAGAATATAACTGTTCGTTTGGATTGGACCGGAACAGGACTCAATCATTCAAATTCAAGCAACCGCACTTCTGTTGGAAATATTAATGGCACAAATTCAGGTTTAGCACTTTGGAATTTTACTGGAATTGAAAAAAAGAATTATACAATCAATGTAAATGTTTACTCAAAAGATGGAAGATTTAATTATACAAAACAACAAAAAGTTGTTGTCAGATATGGTACTTTAACTATAATCTGGGTAAATGAACCTCCGAGTGAAATAGATAAAGATTCCACATTTAAAGTAAAAGCTCGAATAAATAATACGGGAAATCTGAATGTTACTGGTGTTCTTGTAAACATTTCTTTTTCAACCACTTATTTCACAAAAACATCAGGAGATGATCTATCATGCAATGACTGCGACTCAATTCCTGCCGGCAGCAGTTGCGAAAGCTGTTATTGGTATCTAAAACCAATAAAAGCAGGAGACGATAATGAAATAAAAATAACCGCAACAGGAAATAATGCAACCGATTATACAAAATCAAAAGAGGTTGATATAAATACGCCAAGCAGCGATGATGATAGTTCTTCTGATGATTCTGGAACAACAACCACCTATTATGGAATTTCATTCCTAAAACCGACTTCTTCATCTTTCTACATTGTGCAGGGTGGAACCTATGATTTAGAAGTAGAATTAAAAAACACAGGAAATGCAAAACTTAATGATTTATATTTGGAATTAACAGGAATAAATTCAAGCTATTATTCTATCACACCTTCAGTAAAAGATGATTTAAATTCAGGAAGCACACAAGAATATACAATTCATTTCTCAATTCCAGATGATTATGAAGCAAAAGATTACGATTTAATTTTAAAAGCAATTTCAGATGAGAAAACCAAAACCAAACCAATTACTTTAACAGTTAAACAAAAAGACCTTCAAATTTATGAAATAACTGACTTTAACATTACCCATGGAGAATCAAGAACCCTGATATTTTATATTAAAAATACTGGCGAAGTAACATTGCACAATGTGTACCCTGCTTTAGCAGGAATTTCAGGTGAATTATTTAAGATTAATTCATCAGACACAATTAATTTATCTGAAGATGAAATAAAATATTACACAATAAAATTCACAATCCCAAAAACAGATACTCTTGGAACAAAAGAACTTAAGTTAACAATTGCCTCTGATGAACTAAATATCTCACAATCATTCTATTTAACAATACTGCCTTGTGAAGAAGAAATATCAACAATAAATGATAATTATGAAGAACTGGTGGCTCAATTAAAAGTTATCCTCAATAAACTTGAAAAAGCCAAAAAGGAAAACAAAAACACTTCTTCTATTGCTTCAGAAATTGAAAGCGCAAATCTTACCTTAACTCAGATAGAAAAATATATTTCAAGCGGCAACTATGCTGAAGCAAAAAACCTGATAACCAACCTGAACACAGAACTTAATTCAATGTCATCAGAGTTTGAAAATCTTAAAACAACAAATAGCAGCTCCGCCCTTTTGATGATAACTGTTGTTGTTTTTTCAATAATACTTATTGGAATTGTTGTTGCTTACACATTCCTTCCAAAAAAAGGATATGTTCCTGGTAAAGGCTATACAATGACAAGCAAAAAAAATGAACTAGAACAATCAATAAGAAATATTTTCAAAAAATTAGGCGCAAATAGAAGCGTTGAAGAAAAATTAAGAAAGAAAAAATTAACAGAATGGAAGAAATGGTATAAACAGCAAACAAAAAAAAGAAAATATTAATATGATAAATAAATCAGAAAATCCAAAAGAATTTAGTGAACTACTTGAATTTTTGTTTGCTTCAATCTTATTTTTTGGAGGATTTTGCGTTTTATTCCTTAGTAAAGTTACACTAAATTCACTAACAATACTGCAGGCAAAATTCTTTGAGATATTCTTTCTGGGGGTGCTTGAAAATTCCATACTTGAAGTTATACTAAACACCTTCTCCGGAATCTTTATTGCTCTATTTGGTTTTACAATGTTTTGTCTGGGACTGTCCCTGCTTGCAGTAAAAAAACCGGGTAAAATTAAATACTTTCTGATTGCGCCAATTCTTTGTTCAGGAATACTATTTAATTTCTCAATAATGTTCCTGTTTCTTGCTATTGGTTTATTTCTTTCTGTTCTTTATGTAATCCCTCTTGGAGAAACCTACCAACAAGAATTAAAAAAATGGAAGAAATTTCGAATAGGCAGCAATGCGGTATCTCATGCGCTTCTGGTTATGTTTATATTCATATTTATTGGCTCACTCGTTTCTTTTTATACAAATGATTCTTATTCTCAAAAATATCTGGAAACAACCACAGAAAGCCTGTCAAATATTGTCGGGGCTGAAATATCTAACTTTAGTCCGGGAGGAAATTCTGAATTATCCGAGAAATTAATTAACAAAACTATTGAAGATCAGATGCAAAAACTCAGGGATGAATACCCGGATCTCACTGAAGAACAATATTCGCAAATTGAAATAAAACTAAGAGATGATATGAGTGAAAAAACAAATTCCTTTGAAACCAGCGACCTTGGAATTAATATAACTGATACAGTATCTGAAGAAATCGAAAATTCCTCATTGATAAAAGCCCTTCTAAGCTGGTTTCCAATAATAATGAGCCTTACAATCTGGGTTTCTCTTGAATTCTTCAAGAGTTTCTTATTTGCCCCTGTTTCAGGAATCTTTTCTTATATTTTGTTTAGTATTTCTGAAGCAATAGATAAAAAGAATGAAATAGAAATACTGAAAAAATTGAGTGAATAAAAATTTATAAACCGTACTTCTTTTATTAATTATTAATAATGTTATGGTAGACCCTTTAAAAAATCTTGCCGGAGTTGGCGAGAAAACTGCTGAAAAACTTAAAGAAGCAGGTTATGAAGACTTAATGGCTATTGCCGCAGCTTCAAAAGGCGAAATATGCGAGGCAATTGATGTTGGTGAAGGAACTGCTGAAAAGATTATTGAAAGCGCAAGGCAGGCTGTCGATATGGGTTTTGAAACCGCAGAAGCTGTCTATGAAAAAAGAAAATTAATAAGTAAAATTACAACAGGCTCAAAAGCATTGGATGAACTACTTGGAGGTGGATTAGAAACAGGATCAATCACAGAAGCGCACGGTGCTTTTGGTTCATCAAAATCACAATTAGCATTCCAGTTATCTGTAAATGTACAATTGCCAAAAGAACAGGGTGGATTGGAAGGGGCTGCAGTTTTTATAGATACAGAAAACACATTCAGACCTGAAAGAGTTGAACAGATGGCTAAAGCAGCTGGTTTAGACCCTGAAGAAACCTTAAAAAATATATTTGTTGCAAGAGCTTATAACTCCGACCATCAGATGTTGCTCGTTGAAAAAGCAAAAGATTTAATTAAAGAAAATAATGTCAAATTAGTTGTTGTAGATTCTTTGACTTCAATGTTTAGAAGTGATTATTCGGGTCGAGGTGAATTAGCCCCAAGACAGCAAAAATTAAACAGGCATTTACATACATTGCAGAAACTTTCTGAAGTTTCTAATGTTGCTGTTTATGTGACTAACCAAGTGATGTCAAATCCCGCAGTAATGTTTGGAGACCCCACCACAGCAATTGGGGGTCATATATTAGGACACGCCGCAACATTTAGATTATACTTAAGAAAAAGCAGGGAACAGAAAAGGATTGTTAAATTAATTGACTCTCCTTCATTGCCGGATTCAGAAGCAATATTCAAAGTCACTGAAGAAGGGATTCGGGATTAGTTAATTCAATTTGTTCTTTTTGAATCTATATAACCTAATAAAAGCATTATATCTGAAACAGACTCATCATAATTTTGATTGTTACAATTATCTTTCAGCACTACATATCTATAGTTTATAAATTTCTCATTTAACTTTTTAGTTTTATCCATTGTCTCTCCTAAACAACTCGAGGTATCAATATTTAATTTCTTATTTCCTAACAAATTTCCCTCTTGCAACAAACTGGTAAGATTATTTAAAAAACGGTTTTTGTTTTGCTTTACTTTTGGATATTCTTCAATAATATAGTTACACATTTCCTCAATTATGTTATTGTAAATAAAGAAACTTTTTTTATGGAAATATTCCAGAACTTCCTTTTCAGTATAATTTAGATAATTATTTTCTACTAATTTATATATTTCTTTCTGTGGTTCATATATTTCCATATAATTATTAAATGAGGTATATCCTTTAGACTGTTCTCCTAGGCATAACATAACATTGAACAACCCACTGTAAAATTCTGATTTTTCGTCACAGGTTTTAAAACTTTCTTGTTTACTTATCTCCTCCTTGGTTTGATTTATCACAATCAACAAAGAATCAAAAATATGCATCATATAAACATTAAACCTATTAGATATTAGAAAGTCCGTTGCCGCATATTTAACACAATATTTAATATCAGATAAATCTGATTTATTAAATTTCGTACAAAAACCAGGAAATCTACACAAAGTTACAGAATCCTTAATTATAGATAAACTGCAATTATCCCCACATTCAGTTACCGGTTTAGATCTATCAAAATCATAAGATTTTAAAAAAATTGAGTTTTCTATACAAGTTTCCTCAATATTCCAATATTCTGATTCCTGGAATAAGCGTCTTGACATGTCTTCATTACTATCTTCCATTTTTTTTGACATATTACTTAAATGCTCTAAAGAATACATCTTTATTTCTTGAAAATCAGAAGTCGTATTAGAATAATAATAAAATATGAAAACGGAGATTACAAACACTGATACTAAAAATAACATCTTTTTTTGAAAACTATTTTTACGTGAATATGATAATTCTTTAATTTTTTCTTCCAACAACTCTTCTTGTACTTTATCAACTAATTCAAGAGTACAATTCTTATTTTTAAGTTCCTGTTTTAAATATTCTGGAGAAACACCCTTTTTTAAATTAGATTTAACCCAATTTTTCAAATCCATATTATAATTCATTTTTAAATAGGTATGATTGTTTATTGATTTTATAAATATTTCACCATCAAAATTCTATCAGAGTATTTTCCACTTTTCTTTAAACCTTTTTTGATAATCCCGACTTTTTTAAATCCTGATTTTTTATAGAGGTTATGGCGGGTTTGTTTTCAGCAAAAACCTCAAGTTCAACAATCTCAGTCTTCAGATTTTTTATTGCTTCTTTAATTACCAATTCTGTAAGCCTCTTCCCGATTCCTTTCCCTCTAATTTCTTTTCTTAAAGCGATTCCAAAATTCCCTATATGACTTTCTGCAAATCTCTTTTTATTTATATTCGCAAGTCCACTAACCTTTCCATTAACCTCAACAACAAGAGAAACAGCTTCTTTATTTTCAATATTTTTTAACAAATCTGTCAAGAATTCAAGTTCTTCTTTTTTGCCAATTTTCTTCTGCATATTTATATAAACTCCTTCTCCAACAAGAGAATTTACATATTTTAACATATCTTCTAAATCTTCAAACTTTGGATACCTTATCCTAATAAAACATTCGTTGCTTTGCAACGATGCACCGTTTTTTGAAGAAAAACGAATGTCTTTCACAACCTTAAATTCCTCAACAACTTTTCCGGTTAGCATAATTTAAACCATCTGTTGTTTTACTTTTAACCATTTCTCTCTTTTTTCTTTCTGCTCTTTAAGATTTTCAAACTGATTATCAAAAATCCTGTGTTTGGAATCCCCCCACAATTTCCTGAAAAAATAAAAATATTCTGAAATCTCGGATTTATCTCCAAACAAAACTTTGTAATCTTTTATAACACTCCATTTCAGGTTTAAAGGCAGAAGTTCAAAAACCTTTATATCATAGTTGGATTCTTCAATAACCTTTTTCCATATCTCTAAATTTTTTTCTCTTGATTTCTCTCTTGTAATTACGCAAATATCTATGTCCCTATAATTTCCGGAAAGATAACCTCCAAAAACAACAACCTCATATTTGTTTAGTTTTTTTAGGTCTTGTTTAATTTCCTCAAAATTTTTTAATAACATCTTCCACCACATCCAAAAATTTAGATATGATCCTGACAATATTATCTATATCGCCAAAAATAAGTTTTTCTTCAATCTTATTATACTTATGAATCAAGACATTTCTTAATCCATTTAACTTTTTTAATTCTTCTGAAAATTTCTTATCAATCATTTTTTCTTCCTGCAAAATTTCCAGATTATGATAATCATCTCCCACAGTTTTACCTAAATCCTTGACAATCATTGCAACCAAATCTGCAGTACTCTCTATAGCAACCTGAATCCTGTAAAAAGTCGCATCTTTCTTAATTGATGTTTCCGGGTTTTCAGGAATACTTCAATTTTATCTGAAACAAATACCAACTTTTCTTTATACCTGATTTCTCTTTCTTTTTTCATAATTAATAGGTCTATTTAAAAGTTGTTTTTTCTAACCAGTTTATCCATTTAATTTATACAAATAACAAATTCATTTATTATCTAAAAACTCTGCACAAAATCAACTTTCTCAATCTTCAGATATTTCTTCATCAACTCCGCAATTTTCTTTTTTGCTTCTTCAGGAATGGCTTTCTTCTCTTCAACAATAACTTTTTTTTCTTCCACTTTTGCTTCAAGTTCTTCTCCTGTAAAAAATTTAATAATTGCTTTTGCTTTTTCTCCATTGTCTTCGATTTTCTTGTTTATTTTAACTTTGTATTCCAATTCCCTTCCCGCAAGAGGGTGGTTAAAATCAATCCTGACTCTGCCTGAATTCACAGACTGGATTCTTGCTTTTACATTCCCAAGATCAAGAATCATTCCGGGAATTGGGTTTATCTTTTGTTTCCTTAATTCTGATTCTGAAACCGTCTTTATCATTTTTGCATCTCTAATTCCAAAACCATCTTCAGGTTTTATTGTTGCGGTCTTTTCTTCTCCAACATTCATTTGTTTAATTATTTCTTCAAGACCTTTAACAACAAATTTCTCTCCAATTATAATCTTTACTGGTTTATAATCTGATTTCTCATTGAATATTCCCTTCTCTTTTGCCAGTTTCTCATCTGTGAGGTCAAATATCTCATCTCTATCCTTTATTTTCCCTACATAGTCTATTTCAACAAAATCTCCTTCCTGCATAACTTAACAAAAATTTTAAATTTAAGCCTTAAAAATAACAATTATTTGGTTCCTGTTAAAAAATAGTTCGGCCACCCATAAACAGTAAGAAATAGGACATATCTATCAAACCAATAATTGAGCATATCCGCCCTAATTTTCTTTGCCTGTGTTTATTGGCATAAATACCTAAAGTTATAGTTATAATTCCCGCAAGTGGCGCGAATTGAAGTGGCATAAATAAACCAATAAATCCAATTAAAATCCCAACATAACCCTGTAATTTACCATCAGGTTCTGGTTCCTTTAATTCTTCAATACTTTCATCTATGATTTCCCGAAGAACTTTTTTTTCGTCGCTCCTTTTGGTCATATTATTATTTATCTATTTTATAACAATATAAAATCTCAAAGAACAGTTCCAGTTCCCCGAGTTTTACAAGATTAAACCTTTTCTCAAGTTTGGAAATCTCGTTGAAAGAACTCAACAAAATTACCCCTATTCCCCCTTCATTTAAGTAACTCTTAACATCAAACAGGAATTTCTCGATCAGTTCCTGCCCTTTCTCACCCCCATCACAACTTAAATCATCATTTCCGGGAAGATAGGGGGGATTAAAAAAGATTAAATCAAACTTTTCTGTTATATTCTCAAAAAGATTGCTGATTTTGAACTCAACATTGTCTATTTTCTGTTTTTTCCTGCTTTTCTCAGCAAATTCCACAGCATCCGGATTTATATCTACTGCAAGAATTTTTCCCACATCTCCCGCAATGTTCAGAGATATATATCCTGACCCTGTCCCCATTTCCAGAACACTCTCGAACTTCTTGGTTTTAATCAATTTCTTTATCTGTTTCTCGAGAAAATAAGTATCCTCATCAGGCTCATAAACTTCAGTGTTCATTATTTAATTTATTATTGATTTATGGATTGCATATTCTGCAAGATTGTAAAAGGGGAAATACCCACATTTAAAGTCTATGAAAATTCCTCAGTATTATCTTTCCTTGATGTTAATCCATGTTCTTTAGGGCATACAGTTGTAATTCCAAAAAAACATTACCAGAGAATTGAAGATATTCCCGAAGAAGAAATAAATAAATTATTTTTAGTCATAACCAAACTCGTAAAAATAATTCCCGGAATTGTTGGGACAACAGACTGCAACATTGGATTAAATAACGGGAAACTTGCGGGGCAAGAAGTTCCGCATGTTCATTTCCACATAATCCCAAGATTTGAAGGTGACAAAGGAACATCCATCCAGGGACTGGTGAGAATGGAAGTTGACAAGCAAAAACTGCCTGAACTCGCAGAAAAAATCAAAAATGAAATTGAGAACAATCTAAAAGAAGGGAAAGCCGCTGAAACAAAATCAGATAAAACAGAAACAGAGGTTGAAAAAAAAGAGGCAACAGAAAATAATTCACAAGAAATAAAAGAAGAACAACCAACTAAAAGTCCTGAAAGAGAATGGCAAGAATTTGATATGGAACTGCAAAATATTCCGCCTGATTATTCTGAAGCAAGAAAAGAGGAATATTAAGATATAATCAATTTTAATTAGATTATCTTTTATCAACAATTAGTTAAAAATATTTTCTATAAAATTATGTCGGGGTGGCTTAGTGGCTAAAGCGCTGCGCTCATAAGTATTTTTCTAAAGAAAATGCAAATTGAGCTAAGAGAGAAATCAATGATTTAGCGCTGGGAAACGCAGAGATCGAGGGTAGATTATCTCAAAATAAGGAAATCCTTCAATCAAATCCCTCCCCCGACACTAAACTTAATATATTTTAAATGCTTACATTATGACAAATGAAAAACAAAATTTTTCAAGAACTGACAAAACAATTGAAAAAGATAGTCACCTGCTCCGTAAACGAAAATTAACTTTCGGACAAAAAGCATCTGACCGGTTAACAAGATTTTGTGGTTCCTGGACTTTTATAATATTCTTGTTAATCTTCCTGTCTGTATGGATGGGTATTAACCTGTGGGGAATATTTGCTAGATGGGACCCTTACCCTTTTATTCTGCTGAACTTTGTCCTCTCATGTCTTGCGGCTATAGAAGCTCCTATTATACTGATGAGCCAAAACAGGGAAGAAGAAAAATCAAAACTTAAAATTGCGCGGGATTATCTAATAAATAAAAAATCAGAGAAAGAAATTGAAGATATTCAAAAAGATTTGGATGAAATAAAGAAACTTTTGAAAAAAAGATGATCTGGTTGAAAAATAAAACAATTTGCAGAACTAAACAATCCGATTTATATCGGATATAAACAGATAATATCACAACCATTAACCGTTGGTATTTACTTGAACTCCTGCAACCAAAAAAAGGGGACAAAATTATAGATATTGGTTCCGGGTCCGGATGGATAACTTAATTATTATCTAAATTGTCGGAAAATCAGGGAAAGTTTACGGGATTAAAGTAATCAGGGAATTAAAAAAAATTTGGAGAGAAAAACACTGAAAAATACAATTTTGTTAAGAAGGGTATTGCAAAATTTATCTGCGGAGACGGGTCAAAAAGACTTCCTGAAAAAGCTCCATTTGACAAAATTCTGGTTTCAGCAGCAGATAAAATTCCATCTAAATTAAGAACAACTAAAAATAAATGGGAGGCTTGCAATCCCTGTAAAGGATTCTATTTTTTTAATTATAAATAAATCCAACAGATTTGAAGAAAAAGAATTCTTTGGTTTTAGTTTTGTTCCTCTTATTAAAGAAAAATAACCCCTATTTATTTGTTTTTTAAACAAGAAATATAATGGAAAACTTATATTGCACAAGTTGCGGGAGAGGAGTAACAGGAGATAAATTTGTAAGATTCCTATGCCCACAATGCAACAAAGAAGAAATTATAAGATGCCCGGTTTGCAGAAAAAACGCAAAAACTTATGTTTGTAAAAACTGCGGTTTCATAGGTCCTTAAAATGGGAGAAGTTGCTGTTGTTTATAAAATAAACCCTGAGTTAGACAAAAAAGATGAGATTAAAAACAAACTTACTGAAATTGGAGCAAAAGAGATTCAGGAAGAAGATATCGGCTTTGGGATAACCATGCTTAAAGTGGTTTTTATCATGGAAGACAAACCAAACTGCATTGAAGACCTTGAAAAGAAAATAGAATCTGTAGAAGGGATTAACTCAATTCAAGTGGAAGGAACAACACTTCTATAAATTAATTAATAATTATTTAGGATATATTTTATATATTCAGAATTATACGCTGGTAATGGTCCTTTTCTTCCCATCATCGCATGGACTTGCTGTGTAAAATTTTGAGGTTGAACCTTTGCCCAAATGGTCATCAACCCACCTTGAAACACTTCCTGAAATATCAGAACCCTCCGGGTATTTATTAAATTCAATATAATTTATTCCCGCATCCTTGCAGTCATCAAGAGGATAAACTGTGATTGAAGGGTTTACCTGTAATTTTAAACACAAAGCATTTCCTAAACAAGGGGCGAATTTTAACATAAAAATAAAATTAACAGTTTTCAAGTTCTTTTAGTTTTTCTTTAAAAAAAAGTTTGTAATCCTAAAGATTTGATAATAAAATATAAAAGTTCAGGACTTCTTCGCAAAAAACAGAACCTGATAATTCTTCTAAGTTTTTTAATTGAGTATCTATATATTTTACATATTCATCTGTATCTTTTTGATTTCCGATAATTTGTGGGGATAAAGGTATTATTAAATGCGGTGATTCCGGCAAATATTTTTTTAATTTTATCTCTGGATATTTACTTTTCATTTCTTCAAATTCTTTCAGTTTTTCTCTTATAAACTTATTTCTTTTTTCTCTTGCAGGAAAAGTGCGTTCATCTTCCAGAGTTGTAAATGCAAAAATGGCTCTTTTTAATTCATCACTAATTTTTAATTTTTCTTTATTACTGCAAATATCCACAGAAATCCATGTATAAATCCCATCAGAAAAAGAATATTCAAAAATCATATTTTTAAAATCATGAGAAAATCTATTTTCAGTTTCCAAATAAAATTCAAGATTGTGTATTACTGCTTCAATTAAAGATCTTTCTATTTTTTCGCCTTTTTTATAATTTTCTTAAATAACTTCATAATTAAAAACTAGCTTAGCTATTTTTTCCTTAATTTTTCAGGGAGTTTTGCAAAACATATTCTATCATTTACCATAAATAAAGTTAATAGTTTTCAAGCTCTTTTATTTTCCTAACCAAAAATCCATCCATTTCTTCTCCAATTCTATTACCCCAAAAATCTGAAAGATACATCTCAATATTCAAAAGTTCAAGCACAGGACCTCTTATTTTACCTTCAAGTAAACCAAACAAATCAAATAAGAAAGGAAGTCTCTGAATAGGGATGACCAAAAAATGATGTTTTGTCTCTTTAAAAAGTTTTAGCAATCTTAAACAAAACTCAAGCATATCTACTTTTTCCTTATTTTCAGAACAAATAAACTTAAAGAAATCCTTGCTTATCAAATGATATTCTTTTAGAGGTTTCCCTGATAAAACTGTGGGATAAAATGCATATTCATGCTCTTTTTTCAAATAAGATTCATAAGAAGGTAAATCAACCCCAATAATTTTTCTTATCTCTTCCTTTTTTGGTTCCTGAATATTAATTCCCTCTATCTTCATTAAAATAGAAACCAAAACATCCTTTTTCTTTGAAATAATTGGATAATCAGGATGCTCTATATCAATTAGCTGGCTCAAACTTGTTCTCAATTCTTCATCTACTTTGAGCTCTTCATCCACAGCAACAAAATAGGATTCATATATTGATTCTATATCAACAATAATTAAATTTTTTATGGAATCAAATTTTTCATAAGATTTTAAAAAGAGTCGGATATAATTTACAAAGAAACTCTTTACAAAAAAACTAACTTCCAGATTTCCTTCACATTCCCGGATATATTTATTTAAAAGATAAATTTCATCTATATTTCGTTTAATCTCTGCAGGAAGTTCTCTATAAATCTTTCTCTCCATAAGCAAAATAATAAAATAAAACAATGAAAATTACCACACATCCAAATGCTGACGTCCTATCTTATCTCCGTCACGACCTTTTCTTTTTATCGACCCATGACCACTTGGGTGTAGATCATAAAGAAGTTCCGCTTCAGAAGGTTCTCTAAAATCTCGTAGTATTGCTGTATTTATAGTTGAAGCATCTCTATCAAGAGCAAGCCCCGACCCTATATCTACATAGCCCTTTCTTAAAGGTCTCCCTAATGAATCCTTTTGCCCAGCTTGAGGTAATGGCAATCCATAGCAAAAATCCGATGTCAATGAACCTCCAAGGTAAAAAATCTTTTCCTCTGATTCCACACCTAAACTGTTGTTTCCCTTTAGCTCTTTTCCAACATCTTTAAGATGATATCCTAAACAAATAACCTTGATGGAGAAGATAGACAATATGAAGGTAAAGCTATAGATTTCATATGTTATACGCCTGATGAATTTAAAGAAAAAGTAAAATACAATGATTATCTATTAGCTTCAATAACCGAAAATGGATTTTTTGGTTGTAACTTATCCAATTCATCATACATTATATTTTCTCTAAAATCTTCTTCTACAGCCCATGAATCAGTTACAACAACCACATCCACATCTTTTTCTCCTAAATATTTTGCAAGCCAATATATCTCCGAAGAAACACCACCTTCAATAGGCGGGTATTTAGATATGATTCCTATTTTCATGTTAAACTCTTAATTCTTTCAATTATATTTTTATGTCCTTCATTCTCAACAATATCCCAAGCTATTTTGTATTCTTTATTATTTTCTGCTAATCGCAAATCCAATTTTAATCCCTCCTCTCCAAGCAAAGTTAAATATAATTCCTTTAAAATTGCATGGATTGGAATGTGAATTATTGTTTTCTTGGTTAAATTAGGATATTTTCTCTTATAATACTCATAAAATTCTTTTTTATTCCAATCACCTTCATACAACAAAGTATGCAAGATTTCATGCACAACAGTAGCTTTTAAATTAGAATAATTTCTTTCCAGAATTTGGTGGTTTTTCTTAAATTTCATTGGTATTGTCAAAGGATCTGAGATACTATGCGCATTATAATTAGGTAAATTTGGTAAGAGATATGCATAGATTATTTCTTTCTTCCATTTTAATCCAATGAGAGAATCTATTTTTCCCAGAATTTTATCTTCTTCCAAATCCCATTTCTTTTGCAGTTCAAGTATTTTTTCTTCAAACCCTTTGGATTCTCTAATTTCCTCATTACAAATTCTATATAGATATTCAAAATATATCCCAGAATAATTAAATATTACTTTCATTTTTCACACCTCCAGCATTGCGGATCTTTAGCAAAATAATCACCATAAACCGCATAAGCAACACATCTATTCCCTCTACAATATGGAAGTAAATCGCATTCCCCGCAACCTTCTATAGATTCATAGTCCCTTAAATCTTTCATTTCTTGAGACTCTAAAAATATTTCTTCTATAGATTGCTCGGGTAATTTCCCTATATCTATCGGCAATCTTCTGCAAGGATATACCGTTCCATCAGAAAGAATTGATAATCCAGAAACTCCCACAAGACATCCTGAAATTATCTTGTCAACTTTTTTTGGTTTAAACAATCCCATTTCATTTAATAATGGTTTATAAAGTTGATCTTTTAAAACCAACTGCTGATCTCTTGAGATGGCATGCTGATATACATCATATATAAATTTTTTATATTCTTCTGAATTTAGTAATTCCTCTTCTTTTGCATTTCCGAATGGAACTACCCTGTCAAAAGAATAATTCTTGCCTCTTATCTGATTATGTATTTCTTTATTCCCATCCA
>CAZLSF010000008.1:0-8546 GCA_964562245.1 uncultured archaeon
TTGAAGACAATAATCAAACAACAAAATGCGGAGATGGAATATGCAATGGAAATGAAAATTCTAAAACTTGTCCAGAAGATTGTTTCAATGTTAGTGCTCTGCATATCACTTTAGATCCTTCAGATCCTCATTGGGTGTCTATAACTGGAAGTGATTATGAAGATAGAGGTAATTATTGGTATGTTAATGGTTATCCTAAAGGGAAAGGATTTTTGATAATAATTCATGTGGGAAATATTAGTTCATTGAGTTCCGGTGACAAGTATCTTAATTTTGAATTTAATGGAAATGCTTGGTGGAAAACTGACATTTATGTTTCTTCTGATGGATATGATTGGGTACCTATATATTATGCTTGTTCATGGGTAACTAATGGTGATTGTCCAAAAGATTCGGATGGAAAAAAGCAATTGATGATACCAAAAAAATATTATAACAATTTATATCTAAAATTTTCAATTAGTGATGGAAATTTTAATAGTGAAACAAATTCGTTAGATAAAAATATAACAATTACAAATAGGAAAAATACATCTATTTTTAGGGAAAAATGTCCTATTGAATTAAATAAAAATAAATATAAGTGGGATGATCAAAGTGGATGTATTGTAGCAAAAAAAACAACAAAATGCGGAGATGGAATATGCAATGGAAATGAAAATTCTAAAACTTGTCCAGAAGATTGTTCTTGTTCTCACGAGAATCAACTTTGGAATAATGATCAGATATGCTGTGAAGATTTAATAATTACCCATATTTCAAAATCCATGGGTTATTGCGTAAAATGCGGCGATAATATCTGTAAAGAAGAATTAGGAGAAAACGAATATAATTGCCCAGAGGATTGCATAAAAGAAAAAGTATGCGAAAATTCCTGTCCTTATCAGGATAAATGCATAAACTTTGGAATAAGAGTTAAAGAAAATGGTACTGAAAAATATTGTTCTCTTGACGAAACTTTAGAAAAACAAAAAGAAATGGATCAAATATGCCAAAATAATTATGAATGTCTCAGTAATGCTTGTGTTAATGGAAAATGTATGGATGTTGAAAAACAATTAAATTTTTTAACTCAATTATGGTGCAAGATAATTAATTTGTTTGATGATAAAGGATACGCTAATTGTATTCAAGAGAGTATTGACTAATAATTTCTTGTAATTCTTATAACAAAAACAATATTATGAGAAAAGTAATTCTTGTAGTAATGGACGGATGGGGTATCGCTCCTCCGGGAAAAGGCAATTATATCACACAAGCAAAAACCCCAAATTATGATTATTTTATTAAAAATTATCCAAACACACAAAACAAAGCATCAGGAGAAGCAGTTGGTCTTCCCAAAGGAGCCCAGGGAAACTCTGAAGTAGGGCATCTTCATATGGGTGCTGGGAGAATTGTAATTCAAATGTATGAGAAAATTAACAGGGCAATAAAAAACAAAACTTTTTTTGAAAATAAGGTTCTTTTAAAAGCAATTGATTTTGCAAAGAAGAAAAAATCCAATCTACATTTAATTGGGATGTGTTCTGATGAAGGTGTGCATTCCCACATAGACCATTTGATTGCGCTTTTGAAAATGGCAAAAAAAAGAAAAGTTGAAAATGTGTTTATTCATTTTATTACTGATGGAAGAGATGTTCCTGAAAAATCAGCCAAAAAATACATAGAACTGATTGAAAAAGAATGCAAAAAACTGAGAATTGGAAAAATTGCAACAGTTGTTGGAAGATATTACGCAATGGATAGAGATAATAATTGGAATAGAACAAAGAAAGCCTATGATTTATTAACTATTGGCAAGGGCTTTAAAGCAAAAAATCCAAAAGAAGCAATTAATCTGGCTTATAAAAGAGGAGATAAAACAGATTATTATATTCAGCCAACGGTAATTGTTGGGAAAGATAAAAAACCGGTTTCGCTGATAAAAAATAATGATTCAGTAATCTTTTTTAATTTCAGGACAGACAGACCAAGACAGATTACAAAAGCATTTATCTCAAACAAATTTGATGAGTTTGACAGGAAAATCAAACTTAAAATTTTATTCACAACAATGACGAGATATGACAAAAGATTTAGATGTCCCTTTGCATTTGAGGAAGAAATTGTGAAAAACAATCTTGGAGCAGTATTGGCAAAACACAACCTGAAACAATTAAGGATTGCTGAAACCGAGAAATACGCTCATGTTACTTACTTTTTTAATTCGCAGAATGAGAAACCAAATAAAAATGAAAAAAGAATAATGATTCCCTCTCCGAAAATTCCTTCCTACGATCTGAAACCTGAAATGTCTGCTTTTGGAATCGCAAAAGAATTGGAGAAACAGATCCTAAAAGGAATTTATGATTTTATTTTAGTGAACTTTGCAAACTGCGACTTAGTAGGGCATTCCGCTGTCAAAAAAGCAATAATAAAGGCAGTTGAAACAGTTGATGAATGCGTTGAAAGAATTGTGAAAGTCGGGCTGGAAAATAATTATACTCTTATTTTGACTGCGGACCATGGGAGCGCAGAAGACAAACTTTATCCGAACGGGAAACCAAAACCAAGTCATTCAACAAATCCAATACCTTTTATAATTGTGTCTTCTGATAAAAAACTCAGGAAGATTAAATTAAGGAAAGGGGGGCAGAAAGATGTTGCGCCAACTATTTTGAAATTAATGGGGATTAAAAAACCAAAAGAGATGACTGGGGAGTCTCTGATTGTTTAAAATACAAATGTATTAAATTAGAAATTTCTAAATGAAAATATAGTTATTTTTATTATTTATAGTTGGTTCTTATTATGTTAGAGGAAAATAAGGTTCATAAAGAGACACTACTATATTCATTAATATACGGAATAAATCCAGAGAATATAAATTTTGAGAATTATTTTCGGTTTAAGGACCTTTTAGAACCAGGAAGAACACTTGAAATTGCTTTCTGAGATAGTAAGTAAATTTAACGGCGCATCTATAGAATCCAGAAAAATTGCGGAAATTGAATATAATTTTAAAGATGGCGATTTACTACAAAAATATGAAGGTTATATATTACCTGATTTTGTTGGTGTGATTATCGGAAAATCTGCTGCGAAAAAAGATGATGTATCATTTCAAAATCAAACCGTTTATGTGAATTCTTTTAACATTTATGGAGAAAATAATATTTAATTCTATATTCAATTTTAATCTTGTTGGCTAAGAAGATTTCTAGGAAAAACAAATATAGTATTCCATTATCCAGAAGCTGTTGAGGAGCAAGGTATTGATTTGGAAAATTATACTTGGCAAAATATGGCATCTAGAAAAGAGTCAAAAGAACCTTGGCAATGAAGTGCAATGAAAATTTATCCAAGCGGCAAAATATATGAATTTCTTCCAGTAGATAAAGTGCCTTCTGATTTTTTGAAAGATCTGGGGTTAATTTATACAGGCAAGGGAATTAATCCTTACACTCCTGAGAAATATGAAATATTAATAGTCGGTGGTGGGGGGTTCCATAGTTTTAGGTTCACTAATTGTAGATAGAGATCCAAGCTTAAAGAAGATAAAAGGTGGCGATAAATTTTTAGAACAATTTGACTATGAAATTGAAAGCAGACCAGAGGGTTCCACTGGAATTAAAATGGCGGCAACTGATTGGTTAAAAAAATCAACCTGTAAAACTAGGGGATATAAAAGAAATAATATATGTTTAATTTTATGGATATACCCCAGGGCTATGCCCCGATTGGGATAGAATGTTTCTGATGTAAGTTATGGATATAGAACGGGCACCGCATTGCATATATCACATCAGGTATCATATGGTTTTCGTGGTAAAATATAGGAAACATATGTTGCTGGAAAAAGTGCCTTTGCAATATATAAAACAAATCATTTCAGAGATAGGAAAAAGATATTGGTTTAAATTTGAAGCGATTGGAGTTGAGGAAGACCATCTCCACATCGTGGTTGGAGCCCCACCTAAAAATTCACCTTCTGACATAATGAGAATTGTCAAAAGTATCATACCAAAATAAATATTTTAGGATTGCTCGGACATAAAAGAATTTTCGTGGGGTGGAAATTTCTGGAGTACTGGAGGACATATAAACACAGTAAGTGAATATGGGGTTTGGATAAAATCAAAAAATATGTTGAGGGGCAGGCAGAGATAAGAACTAGTTGAAACTATGCAATTTTTAATCCGTTAATAGATACCTCGGGGCTCTGCCCCGATTAGGTATTTCATTTCATAGCTATTTTAATGCCATTCATAATTTTTGTTATTCCCATTATTTTT
Source organism: uncultured archaeon (assembly GCA_964562245.1). Lineage (GTDB taxonomy): Archaea > Aenigmatarchaeota > Aenigmatarchaeia > QMZS01 > QMZS01 > QMZS01. Next base: position 4,278 of record CAZLSF010000008.1, read on the forward strand.
TATCACCTCCTTTCAAAACCTTATAAACTATGGCTTCTGGCCTTCCTGCTTTGTGATAAACCTCTTCCGCTATTCTTTGATATTCTAAAGCCTGACTCAAAGGACAGATTAATTCTTTACTTGATTCTGCCTCGAAGAAGTTGTCTAACATATTATACAAAGGTGCCCATCCATACATTGGTTTTCCATCCACCCATTTTGTTTCTGGAACATATTTATTCATTCTTTCTTCTAAGGTTTCTGCATTTGCTCTTTTCAAAGCTTCATCCTGTTTTTCTTGATCTGTAATAACCCTACTTTTAACTTTCTCTAACAAATATTCTACATTTTTCTTTCCTTCAACTCTTGCCGCTATTGGATTTATTTCTGGTCTTGTTAAAGTGTTTCCATATTCTGCTGTTTTTCTGTCTTCAGCTATTACCATATACTGTCTTATTTCCGAGTTAGCGAACCCACCTTCTATTTCTGATATCATTCCATCCGGAAATAGTAATGCAAATTCTGCCCTTACATCAGTTGAATAAGGATATTTTGGATTTCCATTTTCTTTTTCAGGAAGTTCATACCATGTTTGAATTTTTGCATTAGTAATTTCTGGAGGTTTTTCTGCAAAAGAACTTCTTAATGCATATTCTCTAAATAAATCCATTTCTGACAAATCATGCACTAAATCCTCTAGAATTATTCTAGAACCTTCTCCTCCTCCTATACCTCTTCCACTCCCTCTTAGATCTTTGCTTCTTCTGTTAAAAGAATATTTTGGTTCAAAATCCATATCATCTTTATTAGCTTGCACCACTGGGTGAGCCATTTCTATATAATCAACACCAATTTTTGCACCAGGATAATTTTTTGCAATGTACTCAAGTTCACTTACTTTTTCTGCAGGTGGTTTTTCCACAAAAATATTTTTTCCATAGTCCAGACCTAAAAGTATTAATGGAAAATGACCGGGTGTATTTGTTGCAATATCCCAATTATTGGTTTTAATTGCGTTAATATCATATAGAGGATTGAATAAAAATTTTTCCTCTTGAGGGACAGACCTATGTGAAGTGGGGTTTCTTTTATTATCTCTATAAATGTTAATCATACTAACGGGAGATTTATTAATAAAATTTACACCATATTTCTCTGCTATCTCTCTCTTTGTGGGGTCCGTATCTATTATATAACCTAAATGACCTAAATTTGCAAGTTCTTTAGCATGGACACTACCAAAGCTTCCTGCTCCAAAAAGAGTGGTTTCTTTTGTCATATAACTAATTAATAGTAAATTATATATAGGTTAATTTATAACCTTTTTTATAAAAACTTAAAAAAGATTATAAGAAACTTTATAATTAAAGGATTATAAGAAATTTTATAACTAATTATGGCAGAAAAAATTATAGTAGATACAGAGACAAAAGAAGGTTTTAGAGCAATAGAGTTGAAAAAACCTGAAACATTAAAAATAATTTCTAATAAAACTCGCCTCAAAATTTTGGAAATTCTCGCTGAAAAACCATTTTATCCAAGACTGCTTTCTGCAAAATTAAATTTGCCTGAGCAAAAAGTTTATTATCATTTTCGCTTACTAAAAGAACATGGATTTTTGGAAGAAAGCGAAAGCGGCGCAGTAAAAATTTATAAAACAAAACCAGTTGCTTATTGTTTAATTCCAAAGTTTGCTGAAAAGACGGAGATTAATTTGAAAAATTTTTTCCCCTCACCGCCTGAAATTTTGAAGGGTTTTATAAAAGATGGACAAATAGATTGTAAAATTATTGTTGGCTCTACTTACCCACACGGAGAATTCAATAAAGGAAGCAAATCAGGTTATCTGTCTGGAGAAATAGCAGCTTTACTTGGAAAATATGGTGACTCAAAGAGGAAAATTATTTACACAGACGATGAAGTAACACAGAAAGACAAAAAAGATAACTTGATAATCCTTGGGGGTATATATATCAATACATTGCAAAAAGAAGTAAATAAAAGTTTGCCTATAAAATTTGATAAGAATGGAACAAAAATTATTTCTGCACTCAGTAAAGAAGAATATATTGATCCTGATTGCGGTTTTATTTGTAAATCCATTAATCCTTTTGACAAGAAAAAAGAAATTATTGTTATCGCTGGTTTGGAGAGTGCCGCAACTAGAGCAGGAGTTTTTGCTTTCAAATATAATATTGACAGAATAAATAAAGGGAACATGTATAAAAGGAGAATAAAAGCGAAAGTTATAAAAGCCATGGAGAATAAAGAAACTATATTTTTGGAATGAATAATATGCGAAAAGTTTATATTTATCAGATAGGTTGCGGAACTTTTGGAAAATATGGTTTTGAAAAACTATTGCAATTGTCAAAAAAATATGATTTTGTTGAATTTGAGGGAATTGTGGAAATAAATTCTGAAAGAAGAGAATTTGTAAAAAAGAAAGCAGAAGAATATATAGCAAAATTAAAAATATTTGACCACACATTTGAGATGTATCAAAATGCATTTAAATTAAGAGAAAAAGGAAATATTTTTGTTTATGATGCTGGTCCTTCAGAATTGCATTATTCCCATTTATTAAAGTCAATGAAATTTGGTTTTTGGTATTTAACAGAGAAACCTCTTGCCTTAACTAAAGAAGAATTTGAGCAAGAGTTGAAATTGCCAAAAAAATGGAACTGTGATTTTATTGAAGAAGAGAATGAAGCTGTGTTGACAGCTATCAATTATCTAAAAACAAATAAACTAAATATAAATTCTATAGAGATCTTTAGGGAGTCTTCAATAGGTTTACAGAAAATTTTGGGAAATTCTATACGCATAGGTGTTGAAGGAGGTTGCCTGTTGGACAAGTTATGCCATGAGATATATGTATTTTCATTTTTAAATGCTTGTGGACAGAAGATTAAAAATATTGTGCTAAATAAAACAAAAGCAGAGTATTTAATGATAGAATCTTTAAATAAAAACAATTTTCTTGATATTTTTGGTCGGGTAAGAAACCAGATAACCGAAGAGATAGCAACAGCGCAATGTATTGTTGAAGGAATAGCAAAAACCGGAAAAGAAGAAATTCCTTTCAAACTACATTCAAGTTGGCTTGGAGCATCTGAAATGGGAGAAAGAATAAGCAATAAATTAAAAAAATTAACAAACTATGAATTTGTGAGGAAAAAACAAGAAGAAAGAATGGAAATTCCGTATGAGGATTTAAGATTGTTTGTTATAAACTGTGACACTATTGTTCTGTATGGAGATATGAAAGATAAAAAACTATTTGTTGAGAGATATGGAAAAATCGAGGAAATTAAATTATTAAAATTTAAGGAAGATCAGCTTTATCGTATATTGGAGAGATATGTCCTTGTTACTGCTGGGAAAGAAAAAGTGAAAAATATGAAAAATATAAAATTCATAATGAATTTAATTTTCGATGCTGAAGAGAAGATACAAAAAAATTTAAGAAATAAAAACAAATTAAGAGAAATTAGGAAAACAAAAAACAGAGTGAAAGAAATAATAAACGAATTTAGTATTACTAAGTAATACTAAGTATTTAAAGTTTTCTATGATAATAATAAAATGGGATGGTTAGATAAAAGAAAGGAAGAAATTACTACCACTGTAGAAGAGGGATTACCTGTAGGTCTTAGAGATTATTTCCCAGACAACATAACGCAAATAATTGTGGATGGAAAAGTTAAAAATCCAATAAAACAATATGAGATGTATGTAGCTATTCCACACAATTACAAAACTCTGAGAGTACATGAAAATAATTTTCCTATTGACGCACGAGAGATTAAATCTTTAATAAAACCAGAGTATTCTCTTGCTGCTTTTAGGGAAAAGGATATAAGAGAGCTCATAAAATCAGACTTTCTAGGCGTAACCTATAAAACAATGAAAACAAGTTTTGTTGGAGGTTTTGAAAATTCTAAAGATGATTTATATGAAATACGATTTCTTGTTACGCCTAAAAAGATACGTTTTGAAACCCCCAAGAATATCGATGAACTGCCCTTACCTGTTGTATTTGTTAACCCAAAAACTGCGGATATAATTTATTCAAATACAGATTATAGAATAATTACAGAAAATGGGAAACCTGAAATATCAACTTATTGTGTATAATTATGACAGAAGAAATTGAGTTAAATGCAGAATCTGCCGGGCTATATAAGTCTTTACTAGATTGTCTAAATTCAAAGACTTATAATTCTCTCCTAAAAATAGGTTATTGGAGAGATATAAAGGATTTACTAGATTATTGGAGAGATATAA
>CAZLSF010000008.1:8646-18728 GCA_964562245.1 uncultured archaeon
AAAATAGGTTATTGGAGAGATATAAAGGATTTACTAGATTATTGGAGAGATATAACGGATTTACAAAAAACGATTAGAGATGATAGAATTGTTTATATAGACCCAAAGATATATCATAATAAGGTAATTAAATTAAAAAAATATTTATCTGAAGAACCAAAGATAAAGAAAATTTATAGTGAACTAAAAAACAAATATTTAGATTACAAGATATCTGATTCAAGAGAAATGTTAGAGCGGGTAACAAATAACTTAAATCTACATATAGAACCTATTGATAAAAATGATGTGAAAAATTTAATGAAAATGGTAATAAATAAAGAATTTTATTATGGGTTTGATTATGAAATACTGGATAATTATGAAAAACATTCTGAAGAAATGGATAAAGTTATGCAACCAATACGCTTAGGAGAAAGACTGGTTAGATGTGACTTTTCTGATATATTTGATGTTTATTATATAGTACCATTACCGGTTTATTTAGGTAAAAAAACGATTTATGAGGTGGATTTTAGAAACCTTTTTGATTCTACAGGAGCATCTAAAATAATTGATAGTTTGGATACAAATTACGAGTATGACTTAACTTATCCAATTGCACTTTATATAGGTCTTGAAGGATTTAAAAAATCAAAAAAATTTATAAGAATGGTGAAAGAGGAAATAAAAAATTTAGAAGAAAATCCTGAAGATTTTAATAATGAGTTGGATCTTGAGGTTTTTTCTATGAAAAAACTTTTGGAAGGAATTAAAACAGAAAATAAAAATATTGAGGATAAATATTCTTGGCTAAAGAAGATAAGAAAAATACCTGAATTGGCTGGTATTGTTGCAGATTCTTATGAATCTTTTGTAGATATTGAGGAAACTGACATTGAAGCAGAAAGACTGATGGAACATTATAAAGAAGATTTAGAAACAGCTAAAAAAACTTGTGTTTTCAAAACTCCAAATAATAGAGTAGATCGCAAAATTTTTCTTGAAAATGCAGGATCAAAAATCTGTAACGAAAGAAATATAACAATTAATATACTGAAAGAAAACCCTTATAAATATTTATTTATTAGAGATTCTGTCGCACGGGAGAATATAATAGATATATCAGATGCTGTAAGGAATTTATATGGACATACTGTTTCAGTTTTTGATGAACTTTTATATGATGGATTAAATGAAGTAAAATAAAATAATTAATTAGGATTCTAATTAAAAGTATTATTAAGTAATACTGAATATTTAAAGTTTTCTAACATATAAAAATATGGAAGTAACAAGGAATTTATCATTTTACAGATTTATGATCTGCTTTGCATAACTTACAGAGAGACTTAAATTTAACTCGAAATTTTTACCTTAAATTATTACACTAAAAAGAACTCAAAGAAAACTGCTTTGCTTTTTTTCCAAATATATTATCTAATTGATTTTGGATGACTTCCAATTGTTCTTTTGTGTAATCAGGTATGTTGAATTTGTCTGCAATCTTTCTGCTTGCTTCAAGATATTTTGAAATAGTTCCTTCGGACACAGTCAGCACAAGATTCCCTTTGCATTTCAGGCATTTCCCCGACAATGGAGGTCTCCTATAAATAGTATTGCACTTAACGCACCTGAAGGTTTGTCTGAAAAAAGTTCTTAAATTACCTTTAATGTCTTTTAAAAAGTGGCTTGAAAGAATTTTATAAGCGACCATTTTTTCATCAACGCAGTTAAGTTTTTCTCCCAATTCTAATTGCATCATTACTTTATCAATCATATCCTCAGCAGTTTTGTAGGTGGTAAGATGAACTCCTGAATTAATATCAGTTGTTTCTGTTGTATAACCCAAATCAGAATATCTATTCCCTTTGTCCAGCCTATCCGAAACTCTTTCTATATTTAATTCAAAAGGAAAGGGAGTTTCTTTTGTCTTTTCATAAAATTCTTTTGGGTACTCAAAAACAATATCCATATCATAAACTTCGTCGTCAACTTCACCTAAATCTAACAGGGTTGTTATTGTAAGAGGGGCATCAGATATGCTCCCTCTCTTCGCTGGAAGATATTCTCTTGAAAAATTAAGTAGGCAGTCCATAAGAAGCATAACACCATTTTCTTCTCCATCGCAGTCGCGCCTGGTGCAGGCAAACAAATAAGGATGAGCATAGTGACACCTGTTTGAGGTAAACCCAATCAGTCTGCACACAACAGGAGAAAGTATATGCGGTGCTATATCCAAAAACAAATGCCCAACTAAATCTTCTTTCTTCTTTGCATTATAAAAAGGTTTGGTTTCATAAAAAAGTTTAAGTTCATCATCAATAAATTTCGAGACCCTAAGGAAATAATCCGCAGCACTGTTTTCCCCGTAAGTTGAATATAAGAAGTCCTGCGGGAAAATTTCAACAATTTGATTCTCATTTTCAAGCGGATTCCCATCTACGTCTTTTTCATATCCAAGTTCCCTTAGTTTTTCAACACTTGTAGAAATTTCTTTTGGTTTGAAATGCGTTAATGGAGCATTCACCATATCATATCTTATTGTCCCGTCCCTAAAAACATAAAGGTCATATTTTGCCCTTAATATTCCTTTCTCAACTGGCTCGGGAACTTTATGCTTTGAACTGATTCCTCTGACACCTTTTATTAAATTCATTCTTGGTTCATTTAATTTCTCATATCCTTCATTAAGCAAACCCAGCACATTTATTTTTTTCTTCACTATTTTAGGATTTTCCAGATGTTTCCCGCATTTTATGCAATAAGGAACTATTGAGGTCCCATGTTCAGGGCAGGTAAACTCGCTGATTTCAGCAGTTATATAAGAAACTTCCATAACATTCCTCATCCTCCCTCCTTCCTGACCAACAGGAAACAATACCTGAGGAGAACCTTTCATTTTTCTTTCCTGGGATTTCTCTGGTCTTCCCATTCTTGTGCCAATGTATTTTGTTAATTTTTCCCTGATATCCAACTTTGAAAATTTATTTATCAATTCAAAGCCTTCAAGCTTGCTTTCCTTTAATTTTTCCAAATTCATTCCTTCAAAGGTTTTTAATAAAGGTTCAAAGTCTTCAAGAACAATAAACTGTTTGTCTATAGAAAGGGAATGCGGAATGCATGCTTTCTCAAGTAGTTCTTTTTTTTCAGAATTTTTAAGAACTAGATTCCCGTCTTTTTTCTCGCCAGAATTTAAATATTCCGCTAATCCTGCAACTTCTTCTGAAGAAAAAGTATCATAGAAATGAAGATATTTTGGATGAAGTGGAACTATTTTTGCAAGTTTTAGAGCTTCTTCAGAATCTATTTTCAATGGATTTTTTATCAGTTCCTCTGTTCTTTCCAGTCCTATCAGTTTCCCGGCCTCTTCCTTTTTTTTATCTAGATCAAATTTCCACCATTCTTCAACATAAGGGCTTCTTATTAATTTTTCTCCATTTTCATAAAAATCCCCGAAAGTGATTAAGACATCACCCACAAACAGAATTTTATCAATATCTTTGTTTAGTTCTTTTGCTTTTGACTGTGTATCCACTCTCACAACATCCCCGTTTTTTAATTTTACGATTGGAGGCTCTATCTGGTCGCACACAGAAATAGTGCATCCTTTTCCCGGAAGTTCAATTTTCATCTGTGATGCTATTGCTGGGAAAGAGTCAAGGATTATTAAAGTTGCAGGATGAAAACCAAAGCAACCGGAACCTGTGTTTCTTGACCTACCATATCTTAGCCTAAATCCTCCTCTTAGATAAGGAAGCGAAAAAACAGGTCTGCCCGCAGGAACTTCTTCAATATATTTGTATTCTTTATCCCCTTTGCTTCCTTTTGCCTCTCCTTTTTTTAATTTAAGAAAACCTTCGAGCCAGTTCCATGTATCTGTTAATTTAAATTCACCCCCATATTTTTTTAATTTTTTAAGGAGTTTTTTTGCTTTTAACGGGAGACCGTCTAAATAAATTAAACACATACCACCTCTTATTCTTGTTGTTCCAACTCTCTCAAGATCTTTGTGTTTCGAAACTTCTCTTTTCTCTGTTGGTTCTCCTGTAATGCAGATAGGAACATTTTTTACAAGATAGCTGATTTCTTCTTCATTTGGTTTGTATTGTTTTCTTGTTACATAAGTAAGATAATCCGTAATTTCAGTATAATATCTTTCAACCTCTTCTTTTGTTGGAACATATCTGTTTAATCCAAGTTCTTTTCTTATACAGTCTGCAATAAATAAAGTAAATACTTGAGCGGTTCCCCCCGCAGTTCTTATTGGTCCGGCGTAATAAACAGAGAGAAATTTATCTTTTGGGTCGATTTTTACATCTACAATTCCCTCTATAGGGGCGCTGACAACTCCTTTTGTATTATAAGCGCATCCAAATCTAAGACCACAAAGTATTGCTTCTTCCATTGTATCAAACTTTGAAAACTTTTGAGTTGCAATATCTTTCGCTATTTCTAAAGCAACCTCATCGCTCCCAATACTGTATTGTTTCTCAAGTTCTTCGATTCTTATAACAATTTCTTTCCTGAACTCATTTAGCTGAGGATGAACTATTTCAAGAATATCCACACAACGGTTGTTTTTATCCGTAGCCCTTTTAGATTCAACAAAAAGCTCATAATCCTTGCCAGATTCTTTAGCTGTTGTGGCTTTAACGTAACAATTGTCAACTTCTGATTTGATTCTCTCAAAATATTCTTCGGGGTTCATAATTAATCTGAATTTTAAAAACAGGGTTACATTTTCTGATTTTGGTTTTAATAATTGATTTATTAAATATAAATCTATATTTTAATATTTTTATGGAACCTGTGATTTCAAGAATCAAAAAAGGCGGAAATGTGTTTAAAATACTTGTTTACCCGAGAGAAGCCCTTGAATTTAAGCAGGGTAAAAAAGAAATCAGCGAAGTTCTTGTTGCAGAGGAAATTTATACTGATGTTGAAAAAGGCGAAAAAGCGTCCTTACAGGATTTAAAAAACGGTTTTGGAACTGAAAATATACTTGACATCGCGAAAAAAATCCTGAATGACGGGGAACTCCAGCTCCCGAAAAAATTAAGGGATGAAATTCTTGACAAAAAAAAGAAACAGATTGCAACAATTATTTCAAAGACCGCAATAAATCCCCAGACAAAAGCCCCTCACCCAATTGAGAGAATTCTTGGGGTAATGGAAAAAGCCGGACTTAATATAAACTTCTACGGGAAAGCTGAAGATCAAGTAAAGGAAGTAATTGAAAGAATCAAAGAAGAGATTCCTTTATCAATTGAAACCGCGAAAATGGAAATAAAAATACCGTCGACTTATGCGGGATCTGCGTACGGGCAAATTAAATCACTTGGAAAAATCCTGAAAGAGCAATGGAACAATGACGGGTCTTTTTCCTGCACACTTGAAATTCCTGCCGGACAGAAAAATGATGTTTATGATAAATTAGGGAGTTTAACTCACGGGCAGGCTTTGATTAAAGAAGTTTGATTAACAGAAAAAATCATCATCTTATTAATGCTGTTAAAACTCTTTTAAGACATAATGCGTCACTTTTCATTACACCAAAACTATTTCCCCCTACCTTTTCTATTCTATAACAAGTTCCATTGACATCGTCTCGAGTTTTATATACATTTGCCAAAGCCCCATCAGACCTAAAAAATTCATAACTGGTTCTCCCATCCTCAACTACATTTCTTATACCCACTATAAATTCCTGAAAATCTTTCAAAGACGGAATAGTTATATAAATATAAGTATCATTGCAAAGATTCCTACATTTTTTATCACAAGGACCCATACATCCATGATAACCTTTATATAATCTTGCTTCAATATATTCTGTATAGGGATTTGCATTATAAGCCCTATCACAATATCCTTTCCATACCAATTCTTCACTTACTTTTTCACTTCAAACTATAATAACAAATATCAAAAATTATTTAATAGTTTTATCCAAAAATAGTTAAATTTTAAATACTCATTAATTCAGAAAAAATCCAGCAATCATTCTATAAAATTGAAATAAAATTAAAAATAAATTATATCTATACTACTTTACCACCCTCCTCATTATTTCCTCCGTTTCCATCAGTACTGTTAATGAACCACATCATCGCTCCAATTACTATGAAGATTATTATCAAAGCAATTAAATCCTGCGTAAATCCGAAATAGAACCAATTCATTCCTCCAACATACCCATTGATAATTATCCAGGCTAATATTACAAGACCTATTATTAATGCCCAGGCGTGCCATCCACTAAATCCTGTATCTTTACCTTTACCTTCTCCAAGATCTTTTCCAGTGCCAATTATCCAGTCGGGTTTCACTATTGTGATTATTAATATTAAACCCATTATCACGGTTAAGTACATTACAGTTGTTCCTGTGATTCCTGCTAGAAAAGCCCCTATGGTTGGTCCATAAGTCATCACTATTAAAAATCCTGCTACTAATCCTATTATCCCTGAAACACCTCTTGCTGTTTTGTCATCACTTGTTCCGAATATCTTGCTCCTCAATAGCAAACCGAAAATTATTGCGAAAGAGAATATCCATGGAAACGCGAATTCGTATAGTATTCTGCACACGTTTGGGTTTGCTATAAATCCACAATCATATACCATAATTTAAATAGTTTTAGTATATATAGGTTTAACAGCTTATCAACAATTATATAAATCTTATAAAATAAAATCAAAACTGTTATTATTCATTTTTTGGTGTTTCTGTATTTGTAATGAACCACATCATCGCTCCAATTACTATGAAGATTATTATCAAAGCAATTAAATCCTGCGTAAATCCGAAATAGAACCAATTCATTCCTCCAACATACCCATTGATAATTATCCAGGCTAATATTACAAGACCTATTATTAATGCCCAGGCGTGCCATCCACTAAATCCTGTATCTTTACCTTTACCTTCTCCAAGATCTTTTCCAGTGCCAATTATCCAGTCGGGTTTCACTATTGTGATTATTAATATTAAACCCATTATCACGGTTAAGTACATTACAGTTGTTCCTGTGATTCCTGCTAGAAAAGCCCCTATGGTTGGTCCATAAGTCATCACTATTAAAAATCCTGCTACTAATCCTATTATCCCTGAAACACCTCTTGCTGTTTTGTCATCACTTGTTCCGAATATCTTGCTCCTCAATAGCAAACCGAAAATTATTGCGAAAGAGAATATCCATGGAAACGCGAATTCGTAGAGTATTCTGCATACGCTTGGTTTTGCTATAAATCCACAATCATATACCATAATTTAAACAGTCAAAGATATATATAACCTCGAATATGTTATTATTTTAAAATATTATATTTTATGAAAATTAAGAAGGTCTCTGAATTTGAATACTCAATTCCCAAAGAAGAAAGAGAGGGGATGAGAGTAAATGCGAAAATAATCGCTACTGAGAAAGTTATGAATCAGGTTGAAGATGAAGCAATTAAACAGCTTACAAATGTTGCTTGTCTCCCGGGAGTTGTTGAACCTGTGTGTGGGATGCCCGATATTCATTGGGGTTATGGATTGCCAATGGGCGCTGTGGGGGCATTTGATTCAGAAGAAGGGATAATCTCTTCTGGATGCACAGGTTTTGACATAAATTGCGGAATTAGGATGATTAAAACAAATCTGACTTACAATGAAGTAAAACCAAAATTAAGACAATTAATTAACCTTTTGTTTAAAAACGTTCCAACAGGAGTTGGCTCAAAAGGAAGATTAAGAATTTCTAATGATGAACTTGAAGAAGTTTTAAATAATGGGGCAAAATGGGCTCTTGAAAACAATTATGCTGAAAAAGAAGATCTGGAGCACATGGAAGAATATGGTTGCATCAAAGGAGCAAACACAGATAAAATCTCTGAACTGGCAAAGAAAAGAGGGTTGCCTCAGTTAGGGACTCTAGGTTCAGGAAATCACTTTCTTGAAATCCAAAAAGTTGATGATATTTTTGATTCAAAAACTGCTGAAGTTTTTGGCGTAACTGAAAAAGATCAGATAGTAATAATGCTTCACTGTGGTTCAAGAGGTCTTGGACACCAGATTGCAACAGATTACTTAAAAATTCATGAAGCAGCATCCAAAAAATACAACATTAAACTTCCTGATCCGCAACTGGTATGTGCCCCGGCAAACTCACAGGAAGGACAGGATTATTTTGAAGCAATGAAGGGAGCAGTCAATTATGCTTTCTGCAACAGGACTGTAATGACAGACTGGGTAAGAGAGAGTTTTGAAAGAGTTTTCGGGAGAACAAGAGATGAAATGGATATGAAATTAATTTATGATGTATGCCACAATATTTGTAAACTTGAAGAACATAAGATAAACGGAGAGAAAAGAAAATTATATGTCCACAGGAAAGGAGCAACAAGAAGTCTGCCCGCAGGACATGAATTACTTCCTAAAACCTATATGAAAGTTGGTCAGCCGGTACTGATTGCGGGCTCAATGGGAACCGCAAGTTACATTTTAGTTGGTGGAGAAAATGCAAAGAATACTTTTTACTCAAGTTGTCACGGAGCTGGCAGAGTTATGAGTAGGGGGAAAGCAATAAGAAATTTTAGGGGAAATACAGTAAAAGAAGATTTGATGAAAGAAGGAATTGTTGCAAAAGCAACCTCGCCAAAAGTTCTCGCAGAAGAATCTCCAAATGCTTACAAAGATATTGATGAAGTGATAAAATCTGTTGATTTGGCTGGAATTTCAAAGAAAGTTGTAAGAGTTGTTCCTGTAGGGGTAGTTAAGGGATAATTAAGATTTAATAATATTGCGAGTGTGGTTCACTTTTATATGATATTTAATAAATATGTATTATGGCTGACAGTAAAGAAAAATTTTTCAAATCCGGAATAGAAGGAATGGATGAATTACTAAGAACAGGAATTCCTGTTGGTTCAAGTGTACTGGTGGAAGGGGGACCTGGTTCTGGTAAGACAATTTTCTGTTTACAGATTGTTAATAATGCTTGTTTAAATGGAAAGAAGGCCTTATATATGAGTTTTGAGGAACCAGAAGAAAAATTAAAAATGCATATGCAAGGATTTGGTTGGAATCCAGAAAAATTTGAGAAACAAGGATTAATGAAATTAAAAAGATTCAATGCATTGGATATTGCAAGATCTGTTGAAGCACTACTTTCTGAGGCTAAAAGGGAGTTATTAATAGATATACATCCTATTTTGATACCAAAAGATTTTGATCCAGATGTTATTATTGTTGACAGTTTATCTGCAATATCAGCAGCTTTTACCGGAAAGGAAAACAGGTTTAGAATTTACATGGAACAATTTTTTAGGTATTTGGAAAAATCTAATATTACAAGTTTTTTAATTAGAGAGGTTTCTCACCCAACCCATCTTGGAGGACCTTATTCAGAAAAAGGTGAAGCTGTAAGTTTTCTTTCAGATGGGATTATTGGTCTTTATAATATTATAGACAAATTTGGCAGAAGAAGTTCTGCTCTGGAAATTGTAAAGATGAGAGGTGTAAATATTAAAAGAAAAATTGTTGAGATGAAAATTGGTAAAAAAGGTATTGTTGTATCCCCTGATTTAATGATTAGTGATAAGTTAAAAAGTGGTTTTTCGTTTACATAACCTTTTGTTTTATTACTTAGAAATATTCTTCAATTTTTTCTCTATTTTTTTTCTTCTCCTATAAATATCTATTTCATGAGCAATTCTTTTTATTGGATTCTTTGAGTTCTTTATTTTTTTCTCAAGTTTTAAAAATCCCTCGGTTATTTTATCTAAATCCTGTTCCTCTAATTTCTCTACTTTTTCTTTTATTTTTGCTTGTTGTTCCATACCTTTTTTTCTTTCCTTTCCTTTCCCCCTTTCCTTTTCCAATTTTAGTCTTCTCTTTTGCTCTATTTTTTCAAGTTTCTTTTTTTGTTCTTCTCTCTTTTTCTGTTCTTTTAATTCTTTTTGTTTCTGTTTTTCAATCTCGTTTTGTTTTCTTTTTTCTTCCATCAAGATTAATTTTTTCCTTCTAATTTCTTTTCTTTTTTCTATCCATTTTCTGAGTTTGTCTTTCAGTAAAACTCCTTTCCCCCTTTCCTTTTCCAATTTTAGTCTTCTCTT
>CAZLSF010000009.1:0-18654 GCA_964562245.1 uncultured archaeon
ACCTTTATCAACTCCAAATAAATCCATGAACTTTATTAAACCTTTTATATCTTTTTCCTTAATAATATTCTTATATTTTATCTCTATCGGAATTATCTTTTCATTTTTTACCAAAACAACATCCACTTCATATTTATCCTTTCTCCAGAAAAATTTTGCTTCCAGATGGTTCACCACAACATTCTCTATAAGTTTGCCTTTGTCAATATCTTTGTTGTATAAATTTACCAGAGAAACTTCTGTTAAATAACATTTTTTCAGTTTTTTTTCGCTCGTCAAAAGATTTTTTGAAAAATTGTATAAAATATCTATTAAGAATGTATTTGAAATATACTTAAACATATTTGATACAGTCTGTCTTGTAACCCCCAAATCAGAACCAATGTTCTTGTAATCTGCCAGCATCCCGGGAGAATTTGAAAGTATTTTTATTATGGCAATTAACCTCGCCGGCTCCCTGATTTTAAAAATTTCCGGGATATCCTGATAGATTATCCTATCAAGGACTATTGTCTTTATCTGATTTCTTATGAAATCTTCATTCTCTTCATCAACAAATTCAGGAAAACCGCCTTTTTGCAGATATTCATAAAATAATGGTTTTAGTTTCAATTCCTGCAATTTTGGATTTTTTACAGTTATTTTTTTTATCCCCAAAAATTCTTTGAAAGATAATGTCCGCATCTCTTCTTCAACAACCCTGCCAGCCAAAGTTTCTTTTGTCCTTGCTTTTATTTTCAAAGATGCTGAACCTGAAATAATAAACTTTATATTATAATTCAAGTCATAATATTTCTTGAGTTGATTCTCCCAGTTCTTTGCCTTTTGAATTTCATCAAAGAATATATAAAGTTTTTCGTTTAAGGAATCCAGACTCTTATTTAGTATTTCATTCGCATAAATATTTAAAATTTCCTTTATCCCCGCCCCGGGATACTCATCAAAGGAAAAATAGAAAATATTTTTGGCATTAGTTCCCTTGGAAATAAGATGCTCTATAAACTGATACATCATAGTTGTCTTTCCAATTCTCCTCAAACCAATAATACTGATTATCTGTCTCTTATTTAGATATTTCAACATCTTTGAATAAACTTCCCTCTTAAATGGTTTTGTAAGCCTGTCTGGCACAATCCCTGTATCCCACCATTCATTGTACTCAAGTAAATCCTTGTATTCCATAATATGTTATTTATAATTAACATAGATATGAGTTTTAAGTTAATTACACCCTATAAATCAAAAATAAGCTCTCTTATGAATTTGACTTTTGCGAAGAAGATTAGATCCTAACCTGCGACAAGATGAAAGAATATAAATATGATGATCTTCTTGAATACTATGAAAAAATTGAAGAAAACTTTGCCAAAGATAAATGTTGTCCTAATTATGAATATTATACTATTACTAAAACAGTTGGATTCTTTGTTGTTACAAAAATGATGGAGATTATTTCTGCGAGACTGCGAAGAAACCGATGGAGATGATGTTAAAGAGTTAAAATGTTAATTATTTATAAAGAAATTTATGGAGTACCATATATAATAGCACAGGGAGTTCTTGACCTTCATTAAAGAGTTTATTTATAAAATATTATGTTAAGTAACGAACTATCAAATATTATTGTTAAAAATAGAAGCAAGCATATTTATATTACCGATACATTACTCCACTATGCTCTCAAAAAATTTCCACTTAAGAAAGTACTATATACTTCTAGACTATGTTATTACTTAGAACACACCTATTGGTGTATAGATGATTTAGTAGATACGAACCTGCAAAAACAAGAGGTATATTGGAGATTATTCACACAACTGAAGTTTACAAGATTATTTTATGATAATTTAATGAATTTAGATATTTCAACTAAACAGAAAATAGAACTTCTAGATGACTTAAAAAGTACGGAAATTGATTTATGGCAATTGATAGAAAAAGAAAAAGAAGCAAAAAGTATGGTAAAAAAGGATTTAGAAGAGGCTATATATTACATCCTTTATGGAAAAGGTTTCCATGCACGAATTTATATCACAATCTTTAACAAGTTGTTAGATACGCAACAATTTAACTTATATCTTCCATATAGAATGTTAGAACTGCTACAAAAAGACCTTACGATTCAGGATATTGAAGAAGATATAATTTACAACAATTCAAGTACTATTAACTTGCTATTAAATAAAATGAAAATGGACAATAGTTCTCAAGAAGAGCTATTCGAAGGTATAATAAATGTAAGTAAAAAATTATATAATCAAATAGAAGATCCTTATTTTAAATTAAAAGCAAAAAACATTTTAAAAAAATTAGATAGATCATTAAAAACTTTATCTCTATCCAAATATTATAAATTAAAACAAAATGTACATTGATACTGTTATTGTTGGTGGCGGTCCAGCAGCAGTTATGGCTGCCTTGGAACTTGAAAAAAGAAATATAGATTATGTTATTATTTACCCAAAAAATTATTCAAAAATATGCGGTGGTTTACTTACACCTGAAACGGTAGAATGGCTTAAAAAAAGAAATTTAAGTTCAATAATTGACAATTCTCTAACTACCCCTTCCCACTTGGATTTACTAATAGTCGACCATATTGCACACAAAACTACACGAAAGAAAAAGTATATTATAAATATAGATCGATATAAATTCGACGAAGAATTAAGAGAAAAAATTGATAATAAAAGAAAAATAAATGGTGCAGTAACAAATATTAAAAATATGGGTGGTTTGTTTAATATTTATTATACAAATTCTATGATTAAATCAAAGCATCTTATTTACGCTATAGGTCCAAATTCCAAGTTCTTGAACAAAATGCCTCAAATTACTATACAACACCACTGTGAAATTTCAGGAAAAAACATAAAAGAAGTTATATTCATCTTGCATGAAAAAATTAAGGAATTTTATATATGGGTTATTCCTAAAGACAATAATCTTATAATAGGTTCGCTAAATAAATACAAAATGTTAATGGAACCCATAGTAGAAGAAACCTTGAAAGGATTGGGATATGATATTCGGTTGGATAAAATAGTAAAAAAAGAAGGTTATCTTTTAGCGCTACCAAATCAACCAAAAGATATTATATGTTCACATAATAACATTATCTTTGCTGGAGAATCAGCTAA
This sequence comes from uncultured archaeon, assembly GCA_964562245.1. Lineage (GTDB taxonomy): Archaea > Aenigmatarchaeota > Aenigmatarchaeia > QMZS01 > QMZS01 > QMZS01. The sequence continues at coordinate 3,141 of CAZLSF010000009.1, forward strand.
TTTTGTTTCCAGAAAAAGCGGAAAAGGGATTTATTATGCATTAATTTCAGGAGAACTTGCAGGTAAATACTATGATTCCCCTGTATTGTATTCAAATGCTGTTAAACCTTTAATGGATAAATTAATAAAAAAAATGGAGGAAGCTAAATCTATTTATCTTTAGAATTTTTAATAAATATCTCTTTAGTATCTTTGATTTCTTTTATATATTTCCGTTCAAAATTAATAATTTTTTCATAGTTGTGAAATTGTGCCTTGATAATCTTACTATATTTTTTAATCGTAATTTTGTCATCAAAACAAAAATTTATAAAATCGCAATATTTACCATTTATCGCAGCACAATCCAACTCAATACCATTAACAATTTTTTTATGTACTTGAGTACCTCCACCTGCACCAAGACCTCTCATAAAATCACATACTGGCTCTTTAGAAGGATAAAATTTCGCGGGTAAAGGGTTGGAAATATAAAAAAAATGTGATCTTACCCCCGGAATAAATTCTATGGTTTTATAAGTTCCATATCCACCAACTTCCAAAAAATTCATTGTTAAAGTATATCTCTCCTGAGGGGTTTTTAATTCATAACTATTCATAAGTTTTTTCGTAATTGTATATCCCGCAACCCAACCAGCTAGATAAAAATCATCTATGAGTTTTTTATCTTTTCTTATAAATTTAGTGTAATATTCAAAAAATTCCACCGGTGCTATAAAAGTATATACATCCAACAAATTTATTTTACCTTCTTCCCATTTTAACTGTCCAGAAAAAAGTAATTTTAAAACACCTTTGGGTACTGGTATCATAATTACACCTTACTTTAAATATGATTATTCTCCATAAGTATAATACCCTGTAATTTGCTGCAACATAATACCACCTTATTTTAAATATGATCTCTCATCAGTTATCTTAATTCCATTTTTACCAATAATAAGATCAAATATACCATGCTCTTGTTTCGTTCTTCTCATCTTTCTAATTTCTATAGTCCCAAATGAAGTGCCACCTATATCTGAGTAACGCAATATAACAATACCATCCACTACAAATTCCTCAATACCTAATCTAGATGAATGTTCTTCATCTATACTTTCTGAAATCAAAAGAGTGGTTACTTTTCTTTCCTTTAAAGATTTAATAAGTTCCTGCAATCTCCCCCTCATAGATGATCTATCCTCAACAACCAAAGAAAGCAAAGAAATGGAATCAATAACCACCCTATTTGCTTTCATACGGTCTATATCAAAAAATTCAAAGTTTGTGTCTTCAAGTATATTTTTCTCAACAAATTTAAATTTACCTTTTTTTTCATATTCCTTAAAATCCCATCCAAAAACTAATGCGTCCTGTCTTAACTCCTCAGCTGTTTCCTCAAGAGTTATATATACACAGGACTCGCCATTTCGCAATCCTTCCCAAAGACACTGCAAACAAAAAACAGTTTTTCCTGTGCCGGTACCTCCGCTAATCAACACAGAAGACCCTTTTACCAAACCCCCATCAATTAATTTATCCAGTCCGGGGATGCCGGATTTGATTCTTTCAGGTTTATAAAAAATCTGTTTAGGCTTTTTACCTGAACCAACTCTCTTACCAGCCATAATACTTAATCGGGTACCTATATATGCAAATATATAATTTAATTCGACAATCGTCGAAACTAAAATTATTCGGAAATCTCTTAATTTAGCCCGCTTATCGAAATTGTGGATCTATTGTAAATCCGTCTTTGACCAATTTATCCAAGCCAGCAATCCCTGTTTTTATTCTTTTTATTCCACCTACCCCAATAGAACTCCTTGAATTAACAATATTTTTCGCCTTTACCATAATTAAAATTCAAATATAAATATATTTACCTGCACAAAAAACAATATTCATTCCCAAGAGGGTTTGAGACCGCGCAATTCCCTGCGAGGAACTGCTTGGGAATTATTGAAACACCAAAAAATGAGGGATTTTTAAGTGCTTCAATTTGTTTTATAAAAACCTATTTATGAAGAGAATATTTATTGCATTACTTCTATTCTTAATCTTTATTATACCTGTATCCGCAGAAATATTTCATGATATCTCTCTTACAGATAAAGAAATAATTGTAAATTCAACACTAATATTAAAATCAAAAGATAAAATAGACTATTGGAATCTAAAAATAAACATACCTGAAGGTTCAGAAATAATCAAACTAAAAGATGAAATCGGAGTTGTTAAATACAATATATCCGATAATGAAATAAATTTTATAACAAACAAGAAAAAAGCCAACACAAGAATTGTCAATCTTATCTTCAAAAAAAAACTTGAAGAAAAATATGGTTTTAAAATCGCAAAAATAAATTTATTCGGATTCAAAAATGATTCAACAATCATTACTGCCCCAAATGTTTCATACTTATTTATTCCTGACGCGGAAATTGAGTATGGAGAAACAATAAAAGCAAAAACATGTGGTGCTGCAACCCTAAAAATAATTTTTAACGGTAAAAAGGAAAGCGAACATTATTTTACAGATTCGGACTTAAACCTTGAATCGCTTGAAAAATACTGCTGGGTTATTGAAGGACTAACCGGCATGAAAGTTCCTGTAAAATTTGGAATTGTTTCTCTACCTGATTCTGAATATAATGAACTTCTCGAAAACTGGAGCTTAGGAGCATTCAAAGACGGGTTGATTTTTGTAAGGGAAAATTTAAGTAAAAATGAAAAGACTGCAACAATCCTGCACGAGACAACACATGGATTTAATTCCTTTGCTCTGGACTGGGACAAAACAAAAATAGCATGGTTTGATGAAGGTGTTGCATGTTATGTTACTTCTGTAATGTACAGATTACTAAATGAAACAAAACCAGAATTATTCGGGGAAGAGATTAGATGGCGTGAAGGAATGAAGATTTACACCTTAAAGCCAAATATGGAACCTCGGAATTTATATTTATACTATAAACAGGGAAAAAACTGGGTATCAACTTGGTATCCAAGTAGATACTACAACAAATATCAAAGAGAATTTGGATATGCTTATTCAGAATTATTTATAAGAGAATTTTTAAAAGAAGATAGCAACAACCTGCATAAAATTTATCAGGAATTGTTAAAAATCAACAAAAGCATTGAAAACGAATATGTGAGGAACAGCATGATTCTCAAAATTTTCGGGAGAGAACTGAAACCCTGTTACTCAACAAATCTGGAAGAAATAAAAAACTGCACGAGAGAACTTAATGAAATGGATTTTAACATACCTAAAACAGAAGGCAATGAAATTACTTACAAAGTTGAAATCCCAAAAATCCCTGAAGAAGAACCCGAAAGTGATTTTGATATAATATGGGAAATAAAAGGATTTTTTGATTTTATCATGAAATTCATACTCCAACATTTATAAATAATAAACTATTTTGATCATATCTAAGTTTCTGTAATACAAGTCACACTTTTCTATAATATATAACACTCTCTAAGATTTGCAACCAAAACTATCTAATTTTCAAAAGTTCACTTCAATTCTTATAGAACAATAATCAATCCTCCACTCAATATTTTTTCTCTGGCTCTAAATCTATAAGTCCACCAAACATAATTCCAGATTCTTTATTAAATTCTCTAAATGTATCAAGATATCCAGTTTCAAGTATTTCATCAATATTAAGGAGTTAATCTTTCAACATCTCTCGGAAATAAAACCGCTTCTCTTATATTGGACAGATTTAAAAACTGCATTACAAATCTTTCAATCCCAAGACCAAAACCCCCGTGAGGAGGCATTCCATACCTGAATGATTCAATATAAAATTTTATTGATTCAAGTGAAATCCCCTTTTCCTTTGCCTGTTCTTCAAGAATTTTTATCCTGTGTTCTCTTTGTCCACCGGTTACAAGTTCAACACCTTTAAAAACCAAATCAAAAGAATCTGTAAATTCTTTATTATCTTTATTTTTCATTGTGTAAAAAGGTCTTTTCTCAAAAGGATATTGGGTTATGAAAACAAAATCGCAATCATATTTTTCCCTGATTTTATCCCCGACCAGTTTTTCTTCTTCAGGAGATAAATCATTCCCTGGTTTTTTACCCAATAATTCAAAACCTTCTTTTAATGTAATTCTTGGGAAAGGTTTTTTGTATTTTGGAAAATCAACCTTGAAAGATTCAATTATCTCAGCGCAGTTTTTCTTTATGTTATCAAGAATACTACAAATCATATCTTCAACCAAACCCATTACATTATCATAATTTTCAATAAACGAAATCTCGGAATCAATTCCCCAATATTCTGACAAGTGTCTTGTTGTATGACTTTTTTCAGCCCTGTACACAGGTCCAATCTCAAAAACTTTTTCAAAACCCGCAGCCTGCATCAACTGTTTATAAAATTGAGGGCTCTGGGTAAGATAACCTTCCTTGTTATAATATAAAATCGGGAACAATTCGCTTCCTCCTTCCGCTCCCTGCGCGACTATTTTTGGGGTATGTATTTCAATAAAATTCCTTCCTGTAAAAAAGTCCCTTGCAAAATTAATAATTGCTGATTTTAACTCGAAGATTTTTTTATTTTTTGGGTTTCTTAAATCCAAATATCTGTAATCCAGTCTCTTACTGGTATCTGTTTCTATTTTCCCTGAAAATTCTATTGGCAATGGTTCTGCTTCATTTATCAGTTTAAATTCCTTTATCTTGATTTCAATTCCATTTGACGCTTTTTCATTTTTAACAGGAATTCCTTTAATTTCGATAACATCTTCTCTTTTAAGACCTTTTATCTTATCAAAATAATCATTATCTTTTTTTGCAACTAACTGCACTTCTCCTGTACAGTCCCTCATAACAACAAATATCAGGTTTCCTAAGTCTCTTACTGCGCTTGCCCAGCCTCTTAATAATACTTCCTTATTTTCCCTATTTTTCACCTCTGAAGCATATATTCGCTCTCCAGATAAATTAATTTCGCCCATAATTTTACTTAAACTTTACTTAAAAAATAAATTATGGAAAGACCATCAAAAATTGAATATTATCTAAATATTGCAAGAGAAGTTGCCAGAAGGTCAACATGCCTGTGTTTTCACTGTGGTGCGATAATTGTGAAAGATGACCAGATTATCTCAACAGGATATAATGGGGCTCCACGCGGAACACTTGATTGTATTGAAAGAGGGAATTGTTTAAGAAGAAAACTCAATATCCCATCAGGGCAAAGATATGAACTTTGCAGGAGCGTGCATGCGGAACAGAATGCAATAATTAATGCGGCAAGAGCTGGAGTGAGCCTGCTTGGAGGAGATATGTATCTTTATGGATATAGGGTATATAAAAACAAAAAAGAACTAACAGATGTTTTCCCGTGTTTCATCTGCAAGAAAATGATTATTAATGCCGGACTTAATAAAACAATCTGCGTAACAAAAGACGGGAAACACAAAGTATTTGAAATTAAAAAATGGGTTCAAGAATGGCAAGAAAAAGATATGATAGACGACAAAGAAATTTACAAAACAGAATATTAAAATGATAATTGGATTAACCGGAAAAAATGGGGCTGGAAAAACAAAGGTCGTTGATTACCTAAAATCAAAAGGATTTGAAACTTTTTCATTATCAGATATTTTAAGAAAAGAAGTTAGAAAAAAAGGTCTTGCTGAAGAAAGAGAAAATCTGATTAAAATTGGGAATGAACTCAGGGAAAAATATGGTCCGGGAATTCTTGCAAAACTCGCTCTTGATAAAACAAAAAGAAAAGATAAAATTGCAATTGACAGTATTAGGAATCCTTATGAAATTGAAGAATTGAAAAAAAGTATTGATTTTATTTTGATTGGAATTGATGCTCCCGTTGAACTCAGGTATAAAAGAATTATTGATCGGAAGAGGGTTGGAGAAAATATAAGTCTTGAGCAATTTATTGAAATCGAAGAAAAAGAAAATTCAGAAGATGGGAAAAAACAGCAATTAAATAAATGTCTTAAACTGGCGGATAAAATAATTGAAAATACCGGGACTGTTGAAGAATTATATCAGAAGATAGATTTTGTTTTAAAAAATGAAATACCTCCATTCGCTCCGCTCACTTCGCAACACATTCATTAACTTTACTGATGAAGCATCATCTGAAAAATAAATGAGCTGCGGGGTATTTAACCCATTTGAAAATAACCTTTGCATATTAACTGTATTACTAATTTATTATATGAATAAAAAAATTTTAACAATTGGGATAACACTTCTTATGATTGCTATTGTCACAGCTACCGCAGTATTGTTTCTTTTTCCATATCAACCAGACCAGCCACCACAAACAGATGATACTGGCTCCACACGGCAAGGAATTCAAAAAGTAGTAAATGCCAATAATCAGTTTGCATTTGAACTCTATTCTGAATTAGATAAATCAGAGCAAGGAAATATTTTTTATTCGCCTTATAGCATCTCTGCTGCTTTAGCAATGATTTATGAAGGCGCTAAAGGACAAACAGCAGATGAAATAAAATCTGTTTTTCATTTTCCAGAAAACAATATTTTAAGACCAAATTTCGCAGCAATTTATAACAATATCAATAAAAAAGATAAAGAGTATAAATTAAACACAGGAAACGCTTTATGGGCACAACAAGATTATCCTTTCTTCGAAAATTATACAAGCAGAGTTGAGAAATATTACGGTGGAAAAGCAGCTAATGTAGATTTTAGACAAGCAGAAGAAAGAGAAAAATCAAGACAAACCATCAACACTTTTATTGAAGAACAAACAAATAACAAAATCAAAGAATTGATTCCTAAAGGAATTCTTACAGAGATGACTAGATTAGTTCTAACGAACGCAATTTATTTCAAAGGAACCTGGAAATGGGAATTTGATAAATCTGATACTCGTGAGCAGTATTTTAAAATAACTCCAGAAAATATTGTAAAAACTCCGATGATGTATATGAAGCCAGATAAAGCAAGATTTAATTATGCGGATGTAGGAGAACTGCAAATTTTAGAGCTACCTTACCAGGGAGAAGATATTTCTATGTTAATCCTTTTGCCAAAAGAAAATCTTGATAGTATAAAATCAATTCTAACACCAGGAAAATTAGAAGAATGGAAAAACCAAATAAAAGAAACAAAATTAGATGCTATTTATTTACCTAAATTCGAATTTGACACAAAATATTTTATGAAAAATACTTTGCGTGCTATGGGAATGCCAACTGCATTTTCTATGAGTGCTGATTTCTCAGGAATGGATGGAACGCTAAATCTCTATATTGATAAGGTAATTCATCAAGCTTATATTAAAGTTGATGAAGAAGGCACAGAAGCTGCTGCCGCAACTGCGGTTATTGTAGCTGAAAAAGGTATGGGTACGCCAACAACCAATATATTCAGAGCCGATCATCCATTTATATTTGTAATTCAGGAAAAAGAAACAGGAAATATTTTATTTATGGGTAGGGTTACCGACCCAACCAAACCATAATTTTAAAGCAACTCCAATTATTCTAAATTGCAGATTTCTTTACTAAAATTATCTTAAGTGTTTTGTTAAACCTCCGCATTCAACTCAATCAATTTCTTTAATTTTTCTATTGAATCAACATAACCTAAATCTTTTCTCAATGATGCTGCGCTGCGGAAACCTTTGAAGAATAACTGAGCCTGCATTCTTAGATAAAAAATATTTTCAATTCCATAAGATTTTGCGTATTCCAAATATTGGTAAAATGTTTCTTTGATTTCCTCGTAAGTTTTTTTCTTATTGGTTTTTTCAAAAATAAATGGATTTCCCATTGCGGCGGTTCCAATCATCACCCCATCGCAACCAGTTTCTTCCATCATTGATTCTGCATCAGTTAAATTCTTTATACCTCCGTTTCCAATCACAGGTATGGATAAATGTTCTTTGACTGCTTTTATCACACTCCAATCAACCGGTCCTGAACCCCCCTGCTTTGCTGTTCTTGAGTGTAATATTAATGCATCAGCTCCATTTTCTTCAATAATTTTAGCAATTTTAATTATATATTCAAGATTGCAAACTTCAACCCCAGACCGGATTTTAACTGTAAGTAGCACATTTATTGCTTTTTTCACTGAACTTACCATTTCCCCTATCCTTTTTGGTCTTTTCAAAAGAGCTGAACCTGCTCCCTGCTTGATTACATTCTTGTCCGGGCAACCCATATTAATATCAATAATATCCGACTGACCCTGAACTAGTTGAGCCGCTTTAACAAAAGTCTCCGGATTTGAACCAAATATCTGGATTCCAACTGGTCTTTCTTCCTCGCAGGTTTGAGCAAGTTTTTTGGTTGCCTTATTACCTCTTACCAAAGCATTTGCATTTATCATTCCAGTATAGACTAAAGAAGCTCCGTGTTCAACGCAAATTCTCCTGAAAGCAATATCATTAATTCCCGCAAGAGGGGCGAGAATTAAACCATCTTTTAATTGGAGATTGCCTATTTTTAAGTTTGCCATACTTGTGAGTTATTTTAATTAATTAAAAGAATATATTTTAATATTCAAGACTTATCTGTAAAAATAAAAAATTCTGAAACCAAATCAAAAACAAATTCAGATGCCTGCGCAATTAAAGAATATAAATTTCTATTCAAAAAATTGGGAATTGCCACTGCAACAATTAATGGAAGATATCTTGATTCCGGAAAAGTTATAAACAAAATATGCGATGAAATTTGTTATGTTATCTCTGGAAACGGAGTAATCCATACTGAAGATGGAAATTTTAAAATAAACAAAGAAGATGCTTTTTATCTTGAAAAAAATAAGTGGTATTGGGTTGAAGGAAATAATTTATAAATAATATTGCCAACACCCCATTCGTGGTTCCCAGAACAATATGAATTATTAAAATAAAATTCGTTGAGGTTCAGTCTATAACAAATATATTATAAATAAAGAGTTAAAAAACAATTCATAATAATTAATATAGGTGAAATAATGAAAAGTCGTTAGTGTTTCCTGAATAAAGAAAAACCAAGTATTTGCAAAAATGTTTGGGCTATATATAAATTGTTCAAAACTTTGATTAAAAAAAGAATGTTGGGTGAATATTATACTAACACATTTTCATTTGATGACTTTAAAGAATATTAAATAAAAGAAAAATGATTATAATATACAATCAAAATAAACATAATATGCCATTGAATGAATTTGGTTCGTATGTAAAAACCTGAAAGAATCAAAATAAGAAATATTTGTTATTGTCCGAGAATCAACCTGCAAAGCCCGCAATATTCTTTGTCCAATTCATCTTCCATCAAACTTTTTGAAAGCAATATTCCCGCAAGTTCCTCAAGTCTCTTTTTTACTTCGGGTTTCTCCTCAAGTTCTTTTACTTTCTTACCTCTTACTTGTTTTTTATACAAAGCAACAGCAGCCTGAGATAAATATAATCTATCAGCGGTTTCCTGTTGTGTCATACCATAATTAATTAAATAATTTGACAGCACAGCTCTTATTGAAGGTAAATGTTCCTTCACAAATATCTCGCACTTCATAATATTTCCTGTTAAATATTATGCATTATCACGAATATGTGAGATTCACTGAAATGGGTATCTTCTTCAGCTTTATTGCGTTTATGATTAAACCAATCCTATCCCCTTACATAAAAAGTCTTGGTTTTGATGAATTTCAAGTTTGTTTGATTTTCTCTGTATTTACATTAACCATTATTTTTTTATCACCGATAATCGGCAAAATATCAGATAATGTTGGAAGAAAAACAATGATTTTATTTGGGGTTGTTATGAATATCCTTGCCATGATATTTTATATTATAGACGGGTCGTGGATATTTTTAGTTGCTGCAAGAATTTTTAATGCAATTGGTTATATTACCGTCGCTTTGATAATTCTCAGTAAAATTGAAGATTCTGTTGACGGAAAAACAAGAGGCAAATACACAGGGTGGACTTTAAGTCTTGAAAATATAGCCAAAATAGCGAGCCCTGTTGCAGGCGGAGTTCTTGCGGATATGTTTTTTATAAGAGCTCCATTTTATATGTCAATATTTTTACTCCTCATATTCATGGGTTATCTAATTAAACAAAAACCTAAAAGAAAAGCAAAAATAAAAAGATGTGATTTTAATGTTATTGAAGAACTGAAAGAATTCCTTTCAGAAAGAAAATTAAAAAGTCTCGCCCTACTTGGAATGACAATGCATGCATCTATACCCGCAATCTACTTGTTCCTCCCGTTGTTTATTGTAGAGAAATTTGGTTTAACCTATACCTATGTAGGTGTTGCTTATTTCTTTTTTGGTTTCTTCAATCTGTTTCAGTTTTATTTCGGGGAAATTTCCGATAAGATGGGAAGGTCTAAAATGCTTATCTTTGGAACTTCCATATATGGATTTGGATTAATCCTGCTTTCCATCTCACAATCATATCCAATGCTACTTCTGGTTTTAATTTTACAGGGACTTGGAGAAAGTATGTGGAATATATCAACATATTGCATTATATCTGAAGCGGGTGAAAAATTAAAAAAAGAGGCGCAGACATTAATGTCATATGAATCTCTGGCAAGAATGGGGGCTTTTTTTAGTTTTATTCTAAGCGGTTTTGTGGTAACTATTTTCAACATAGAATCCTTATTTGTACTTGATGGTGTATTAATTCTAATAATCAGTTTATATACAGTGAAATATATTATTGATTAAATTTTTATTTCCTTAATCTTATAAACTCTTCATGCATCCTCATATGACCTTTCTGAATTCCTTCACTCCCCAAAGCAGATAAAGCCCCAAGATTATTTGCCAGCCCAACAGAAGCAACCACAACACCGAGTTCCTTTGCATTTTGTACTCTCAAAATTTTCATGGCAAGTCTTGCTTTCTTTGAATTAGTCGCCCCTCCAATACTTGCGATTGCCATTGGAATCTCAATCTTTCCCACCAAAAAATCACCTTCTACTTTCAAATCAGTTATTGAAGTATATCCGTTTCTCGCAGCATAACTATGTGCTCCGGCTTCAATTGCCCTCCAGTCATTTCCTGTTGCTAAAGTTACTGCATCAATTCCGTTCATACACCCTTTGTTGTGCGTTGATGCCCTGTATATATCGGTCTTTGCAAGAGCATAAGCATCTAAAATACCTTTCGCAACATCTTCTCCAGAATAATTTCCTATTGCAAGATTTTCTATTTTTATTTTTCCTGTAACTGAGACAATTCTCTTATCCGCAAAATTTGAGATTATTCTTAAACAATATCTGCCTCCAGTTATTTCAGTTACAATTGGAGTTATTGCTTCGAGCATCGTATTCACGACATTTGCCCCCATCGCATCCAGAGTATCAACAATTAGGTGTAGAATAAGATTTTTACCTCTTTCTGTTTCAACTTCCCTAAGTTCAATATTTCTTGCCCCTCCCCCAAGTTCAAAAATTACCTTATTACTTTCATTTGCAATTTTCAGGATTTCTTTTTTTTCTTTCAAGAGGTTTTCTTTTGCTTCTTCAATATTCTCAATATCTAACAACTGCAACTGCCCTATCATTTTTGAATCGAGATATTCTCCTTTAAAACCACCTTCAGCTCTTACAAGTTTTGCAATTCTTGATGCTGCTGCAACAACCGAGGGTTCTTCAAGTTCCATCGGGACAAAATAATCCTTCCCGTTCACAAGAAAATTTGTCGCAATTTTGAAAGGCCCAATATTATTTTCAAGTTCAAGAAAATCCGGCAGTTCCCTGTATTTTTTTAATAAATTTAAATCATCTTCATTCAAGTTTGAAAATTCCGCTAAAATTTTTATTTTCTCTTCAAGAGGTAATTTAGCAAATCCCGGGACTGCTGAGGTAAGCGCCATTATATTAATTGCAGAAATATTTTATAAATTCTATTCTGCAAAAAGTTCTTCTAAACAGGAATAAATAATAATCAACCATACATCCCTTCAGGTTCTGTTTCATAAACCTTTTTGGCTTGTTTTTCCCATTCGTCCATAAGTCTGTGATTATCAATCTCTTGTTTATACCCATTATCCAATTCGTACCTTATTCTGTGTATCTTAAACCCTTTTTCTGAATCTATATCTATTCTTTTTTCCTGCAATTCAAAATATTTTATATAAAGTTCTTCCTGTTTTATTGAATTAGATAAACGAAGTTCTAAATCTTCGAGTGTTTCAATAGAATATTTATCAATAATATCTTCGATAGGTTTTCCTGATTCAATATACTCCTTAAATTTACTAAATTTCAAATCTAAATCTTCCTGAATTTTATCAGATACATATTTTTCCAGCTCAATAATTTCTGTAAAGTTGCCTTGATTATCCTTTATTCTACTCTCAAAAGAAATTTCAAAATTGGCTATTTCCTCTGCCAAACCTACCTCTATTGTTTCCTGTGATTCTGCTTTAGACAACAAATTTCTGTATTTTTCTATTTCTCCCTCCAGCACTACTAAGTTTACCATTATATAATTATTAATAAATGATAATTTAAATAATATATGAAAAATAAAGTTGTTGATTGTCTTGTGGGTCTCCAGTGGGGTTCTGAAGGAAAAGGTAAAGTTTCCGCGTATTTAGCCCCTGAATATAATGCAATGGTAAGGTCAGGAGGTCCGCAGGCAGGGCATACTTTTTTTCATAATGACCTTAAGTATATTAACAGACAAATTCCCTGCGGGGTGATAAACCCAAACTGCCTTTTATATCTTTCAGCAAATAGTCTGATAAATATTGATGTTCTTGGAAGTGAAATCAGGAAATACAAAATATATCCAGATAGACTGATGGTAGATAATCATGCGATGGTTATTACCGACAAACACATCAACAGAGAACAAAAATCCTCGCTGAAAAACAGGTTGGCATCAACTACAGAAGGTGTAGGGGCAGCGCAATCTGAGAAAATATGGAGGGAAGGTTACTTATTTGACCATTATGCTAAAGAAGACCCTGAATTATACTTTTTCTCAAATGACACTGTCAAAGCAATAAATAAACAGATTCAAAAGAAACATCCTGTTTTGCTGGAAGGAACCCAGGGTTTTGGACTTTCCCTGAATCATGGAGAATACCCTTATGTTACAAGCAGGGATGTAACTTCACCCGCATTGCTGAGTGATGCTGGAATTTCTCCGGCTCATTATAATCAGACAATCGGGGTGATGAGAACTTATCCTATCAGAGTGAGTGGAAACAGCGGACCAACTCATTCAAATGAACTTACCTGGGAAGAGATTGCAAACCGTTCAGTCTCACCAAAGCCCTTAATTGAATACACGACAGTTACAGGAAGAACGAGAAGAATATTTGAACAAGATTTTGAAACTCTTGAAAAAGCAATTTTAGTAAACCAGCCTGACCAGATTGCTCTTATGTTTCTGGATTATATTTGTGCAGGGGATTATGGCAAAACAAAATTTGAGGATTTATCCGCAAAGTCTCAGAAGTATATAGATAATCTGGAGGAAATACTAAATATTCCAATCACATTAATCGGAACTGGACCCAATGAAAAACATATAATTGACCTTAGAGAAGACAATCAAAAAAGACACCCTGCTGAAAAACCTCTTGAAGATTTGGATGGCGGTCTCTGGCCAATTAACTTTTATGGTTCTGACTGGGATTCCGGATATATTGAAGAATTCCTTGACCGTAAAATGACTGATGAAAAAGGAAACCCTTTTAAAAGGAAAATATTTTGTTAAAAATCAATTTATATTTAGATAATTATTAATATATTATATGAACATAAGATGCAAACTGTGCGGGAAAATAATTAACTCAAATAGTAATACTGTTGGGGGATTTAAACTAAATATTGAATCAGATAATGAAATGGGTTCAAAACTGGCGGAAATGAGCGAAAACCTTGTTGCGCTCATAAATCATTTGATGACTACTCATCCTAAAAAAGCAATGGAACTTTATGCTGATTTAAATTCAAAACTATCCTCAATTTTTGAAATGTCCGAAGATGAAAACTATATGGTTGAATAAATCTCCTGATTAAAATATTGACATCCAAGACGCAAAAACCTTCACAGAAAGATTTTACTGGTTATTAAGATTGAACCAAATTTGATTATGATTATAAGAAAAGCATCTATTGAAGAACTTGACAAACTGACAAAAATACTCATTAAATTCAAAGAAGAAGTTAGAGAATTTGAACAGGAAAATTTTAGAGCTTTCAAAAACAAAAAGAAACCTTATGAAATTATTAAAAATTCTGTGGAGAAAAAAATTGCAAATGAAAAAGGTTTGTTTTTAGTTGCCTGTGAAGAAGATGAAATTATTGGGTTTATATATGGATTTATTCGAGAATTTAATCATCTTGTTTATGAAGCATTTACTTACGGAGAAATTGCGCATATTTGGGTTAAAGAAGAATTTAGGAGAAATAGGATATCTTCAGCGCTTAAGAATAAATTATTTGAGTGGTTCAAAACCAACAACTGCAAATATATTCAATTACAAGTACTTGATAATAATCCTTCGCTTGGGATTTATGAGAAATGGGGTTTTGAACCTGTCCTGAAGATTATGAAAAAAAAATTATAATATCTTATAAAGAATATATATTATGGAATTATCACGAGAAAATATAGAAGTGCCTATGGATGTGCCTCCTGAAAAAAGAGAAGAATATATTGACAACTATATGAACATAACAAAATCAACAGGAAGACTCATGTTATTTGCAGGAGACCAAAAAATAGAACATTTGAACAAGGATTTCTGTGGAGAAAATATATCTCAGGATGACAATGATCCAGAACATCTGTTCAGGATAGCAAAGAATGGCACCATCGGAGTTTTTGCAACCCAGTTCGGATTGATGGCAAAATACGCGGGTTCTTACAAAGAAGTTCCTTATCTGGTAAAACTAAACTCAAAAACAAACCTATTAAGCAAGGAATTATCAGACCCTTACAGTCGCCAATTAGTTGAAGTAAAAGATGTGGTTGCGATGAAAAAAAATCATGGATTGAAAATTCTGGGTGTTGGATACACAATTTATCTTGGAAGCGAATTTGAACACGAAATGCTTACACAAGCATCCAGAATAATCTGTGAAGCGCACAAAAATGGTTTAGTTGTTGTGTTGTGGGTTTATCCAAGAGGAAAATCCGTTCCTGATGAAAAAGATCCTCATCTCATAGCAGGAGCAACCGGTGTTGCCGTATGCCTTGGAGCTGACTTTGTAAAAATAAACTATCCAAAAAAAGAAGGAGAAAATTCAGCGGAATTGTTGAAAGAAGCGACAGCAGCAGCAGGAAGAACAAATGTTGTATGCGCTGGTGGTTCATCAGAGGACCCAAGAGTATTCTTGCAGCGTCTTTATGACCAGATTCACATAGGAGGGGCAAAAGGCAATGCAACAGGAAGAAATATACACCAAAAACATTTTGATGAGGCTGTCCGGATGTGCAACGCAATTTCAGCAATCACGCTTGAAGACAAAACAGTTGATGAGGCAATGAGCATTTACAACGGACAATAGATTTTGTTTTAATTTTTA
>CAZLSF010000010.1:0-17519 GCA_964562245.1 uncultured archaeon
AAGTCAAAATCTTTCTAACAATCCAACGAACTGGATTGCCCTTCCGCCAAGTCCAGGAAAACAAAATTTTTATGAAAATACAATATTAGAACTTTTAGAAATTTCAACAGAAGAAGAGATTTATGCCAATAAGACAACAACAATTTTTGTTAAAATATTAAATCGCGGAAAGGATAACACAACAGATATTTCTGTTAATCTATCTATAAACAACACTTATAATAATTCAGCAACAGTAAATATATCAGGAATGAACATTACAGAAATTCAATTTGAATGGACACCTCACTATTCAGGAAATTATACAATACTGGCTTCTTTGGACGGACAAACTATTAATAATACAATTTCTGTATTACCTCCAATTCAGAAAAATACAATTTTGAAAGTTTACCTTGATACTGAAATTCTTTTAAATTTGGAATATACTTCATTGTTTAAAATTGAAATAGAAAATAAAAAAGAAGTTGAAGGTAATTGTGAAAGAAAAGATAACATAACAGTTCAATATAACATTACAAACTCAACAGGTAAATTGATAAAAGAAGATAATTTTACTGTTGAAGTTGGGTGCTCCAAAACTGCGGATACTGGAGAATGGACCCCCAATCAAACAGGAAATTTCACGCTTTGCGGAAAGATAATAAACACAACAACCAATTTTAACAGCACTCTGGTTTGTAAAAATATAACTGTAATTGATTCAAAAACAATTCCCTGCAATTTGAGTATTAATATTTATGCTCCTCTTATCTGGCACAATGATAATGGCTCAAACTATTATATTTTTATAAATGATAGTTTTGGAAATTACTCCAATTATCCGATAGAAATAACTTATTGGATAGAAGATTATTTCGGGAATTTTGTAAAGAAACCCTATACAACCACCAGCATAAAAACAAATAAAAATTCTTCGAGAGATTACACCCCAAAACTTGAATGCGGAACAGAAGCTTATATGATAAAAGCAGAAATAACAAACACTTACTGTAAGGATGCAAATTACGAAGATAATCTGGCGGAAAAAATGATTGTTGTGATTGGAGATAAAGAATGCGAACCGTGCCCTATATGCAAAAAATGCTCTTCCTCAAAAAAACAGGAATCTAAAAAAGAACAATCAAACCTGAAGATTAATATTTTAAATTTGACCGGCATTTTAGCAAGAAATCAGGAATTCACAACAACCATAGAACTAAAAAATAAAGCTAATGAGAAAATATCTTTTGAAATTTATTCCTACGTTTATAAAGGAAGAAAATGCATCACCGGCGGATGGAGTTCAAATAAGAAAAAATTATCTTTGAAAAAAGGTGAAAAGAAAATTCTTAATCTAACAAATAAAATCAAAAAAGATGCAGAACCTGGAGATTATATTTTTAGAATCAGAGTAAAAATTGGGAACAAACAAATAGACTTAAACGATAAAATTAAAATAACAAATGAGATTATTGAAGATAAACCTGAAGAAAAAATAGAAGAAATTCAGAATTTTCCAAAACTAAAGATATGGGATGACGAAAAATTAAGAATTAATTTATCTGATTGCAAAGGATGCAAATTAATAATAGTTGGTCCCGATTCTTACACAATCACAGGCAGGAAGTACAGGGTCTTCAAAGATTTTGGAAAATATTATGTTTTTGTGATTAAAGACAGCGATGTAATTCTAAATGAAACTTACTCCTGGAAAGAAAATAAAAAAGAAATACTAAATAAGACAAAAAAGATCTTTGCAAATCAGTCCGAAAACATATGTACTAACACAACAACAAACAAAATAACAGGAAAAATTACTAAAATATCTCCTGACTGGACTAAAGAATTTCTCAATAAATTAATTAAATTGTTTTCGCCTTTAATTAAATTGATGGAAGATTCAATACAATAAAACATCTACAAATCGGATTTCTTTTTTTTCAACAGGTAAATAAAATTCTTTATTCCTCCTAAAACAGTTACGCCCTTTCGATAAACTGGAGATTGTATATCAATTGTAGTGTATCTTAATTTATTCTTGCCAACTTCATAAACAATCTCGCTTTCAATATGATAACCTTTCGCTTTCAGATTCATTTTTTTGGCTGCCTCTGCTGAGAAAGCCTTGTATCCGCTTTCAGTATCTTTCAGTTTTGTTCCACAAATAAAATTTGTAAGATTATTTAAGCAGAAATTTCCAAATTTTTTAATCCAGGGATATTTTTCAAGATTCCTTGACCCGAGAACAAAATCATAACCTTCCTTCACTTTTTTTACAAACCGCGGAATATCTTCCGGTGAGTGTTGCAAATCAGCATCCAGAGTAACAATTATATCCGCGCCAAATTCTATTGCTGTTTTTATTCCTCTTCTCTTTGAATACCCAACACCCATATTTTGCTTATTTACCAGAACTTTAGCTCCTTCTTTCCTTGCTAGTTCGCCAGTGTTATCCTTAGAACCATCATCAATAACCACCACTTTATCCACAAATTTTTTGGTTCTTTTTACAACCTCTGCGATTGTTTTCCTTTCATTATAAGCGGGGATAACTGCAATTACTTTCATTATATTATTTATGAAAGTTATAGGGATTGAAAGCACAGCCCATACTTTTGGGATTGGGGTAGTAGATGAAAAATTTAATATCCTCGCTGATGAAAGAATACATTATTTACCAAAAGAAGGGATAATTCCTCTTGAAGCTGCAAAATTCCATGAAAAAAATGGTACAGAACTTCTTAAAAAAATAGAGGATAAAATTGACCTAAAAGAAATAGATTTGATTGGACTTTCCTCCGGACCGGGATTGCCGCCATGTCTGTATCATGGTCTGAAATTTGCAAAAGACCTGTCAAAGAAACTCGGTAAACCCCTGATTGGCGTAAATCATTGTCAGGCGCATATTGAAATAGGAAAAGTAATAACTAAACTAAAATCGCCTGTGGTTCTATATGTTTCTGGGGGGAATACTCAGATTATTTATGAAAAAGAAGGATATAGGATTCTTGGAGAAACTCAAGATATTGGCATGGGTAATGCAATAGACAAACTTGGTCGAGCAGCCGGATTGAGTTTTCCCGCGGGTCCGAAAATTGAAAAAATTGCAAAGAAAGGAAAGTTTGTTATGCTTCCATATTCAGTAAAAGGAATGGATCTGAATTTTTCAGGAATTTTATCTGAATCAATCAGAAGATTAAAAAAAGGATATAATATAGAAGATATTTTTTATTCTTTTCAGGAAGTCTGCTTTGCAATGCTTACTGAAGTAACTGAAAGAGCAATCGCGGCAACAGAAAAAAAAGAATTGTTGCTGGTTGGGGGTGTTGCTCAGAACAACAGACTTCAAGAAATGCTGAAAATTATGTGCAAAGATCGGGGAGCAAAGTTTGAAGTTGTGCCAAAGGAATTCGCAGGGGATAATGGAACAATGATTGCAATAACTGCGCTTGTAAATTACAGAGCTAAAAAATTAGGGGAAGTTGAAATAAAACCTAACTGGAGGATTGATAGTATATAAATAATACTTATTATGACAAAACAGGAATTGAAAAGTATTGGTGTGCTAAATTTCGCAGTGGTTACTGGATTAATGGAAGCTGTAATAGGTTTAGTAATGGGAATCCTTATGGCGCTAGGCGGAGCAATAGTTGGCGCTATGATAAGTGAAACCGCTATGGGTGGAGCAATTGGAATATTTGCAATAATACTCTACCCAATAGCATTTTTCATAGTTGGTTTCATAGGAGGAGCAATTTTCGCATTAGTCTACAATTTCATAGCTGATAAATACAAAGGAATTGAATTGGAATTTATATAATTTATTTTTGATTTTCTTATTTTTATATAATTATGGATTTAGGAAAGAGTATTAATAAAGGTTTAAGATTTTGCATTGACCCGAAAAGATGGTTCCCTTTTTTCCTGATGGATTTGCTGGGATTAACTGCTATTTTAATCATTTTTAACAATGCAAATTTATTTAATTCGCTCAATTTTCTATCCGGAATTTATGTGTTGTCCATCATGTTTTTGGAAATTATTATAATATTTATTTTATGGTTTGTTGTAAATCTGATACTTAAAGGGGCAGTTATACACCAGAGTCGCAAGGAAAAAGAATACAAAAAAAGTTTTTTAAATTCTTACCATAAAATATTATCCTTGTTGATGGTAAGTGTGATCATAATTGCAATAAACCTGTTCGCGATTTCAATACCCTATATAGGATTAATTTTTATGTTCATATCCGTTCTTGCGTTTTATTTTGTATACCAGAACATACTCATAAAAAATATGGGCTTTGATAAGAGCCTTGAATATTCATTTGATTTGTTTAAGAAGAACTGGATTTCTTTGATGATAATTTGGTTTGTTCTTGGTATTTTATCCGGCATAATCACCTTGATATTTTCAATACCTTTAATTTATATGATTTTTACCATATTAATTTCCGGTGGTCAAATTACATCAAACCCTATAACAGCTATCAGTTTAAATCTTAATTGCCTGTTTATCTGCTTTCTGATAAGTATGATTGGAAAATCCATATCGCGGGTTTTTTATATAAAAGTGCAGACAGAAGTTTATTTGCAGATAATAAAGAAAAGATAAATTATGGAGAAAGAATATGCTGCGGTATTGCTTGGATTTATACCTCCAATAGGAGAATATGAAAAATACCTGAAAGAAAAAGATTTTTTTGGTGATTTTAGCAGAATTGTGCATCTGACTGAAGAAGAAACAAATTTTGGTAAACTCTACCTTAGTATACGGGCAGAGGAGATATTGAAAAATAAAAAAGATGTAAATGAAGGAAATTACGAATATTCAAAAAGAATTTTGGAAAATATGTTAACTAGTATAGTTATAAAAACGCGTGTAGAACACTTGAAAACAACTTATCCAGATTTTCTTGATGAGATATATAAGACACTTCCAATAACACAACCGGACATACCCGGATTATCAGAACACATTAGAAAATATAATGAACCGTTATATTAATCAATTATATAATATTTTAAAAATAATTTTATGGTAGAAATAAGAACCCTTAAAGAAGGAAACTATATCAAGATAGATGGAGAACCCTGTAAAATTATAAACAAAACAAGCGGAAAGACCAGCAAACATGGGGAAGCAAAAGCAAAAGTAGAAGCAATTGGTGTATTTGATGGTAAAAAAAGGATGCTTGTAAAACCGGTAACTGCTGGTGTTGAAGTTCCTATGATTCTAAAGAAGAAAGGACAGGTCGTAAGCGTTCAGGGAGATATAGCTCAAATAATGGATTTAGAATCTTACGAAATGTTTGATCTATCCACTGGAGGAAAAAAGCTAAAAGAAGGAGAAGAAATTGCATATATTGATGTAGAAGGAAGAAAAGCTTTGTTAAATAGATAATTTAAATTTTTATAGCAAATTATCTTAGAAATATTATGAACAAACAAACTATTATTTTAAGTGTAATTCTTATAATTCTGATAATTATTATCTATTTCTTTGCGCCTGGAACTTACCAAAACAATTTTAACTGCAATACTTATTGCACCCTGCAGTATTGGGATGGAGGCGTTTGCGAATGGCCTATTTTTATGGAAAAAGATAAATTTGAAGAATGGATGATTGAAATAAACAAATCTGAAATAACTTATCCATATTCTGATGTTAAAAATGTAGGTCCCTGCGTAGTGAAAATTTTCAATTCCCATTCCATTCACTGTGGCACCGAAGGTCAATGCAATTGTTATTGTTTTAATAAGCGAAAAACAATCTAAAAAATTCTAAACTTTGCTTTTTCTATTCCTTTATCTGTAATTTCAATTTCCGTTTTTTTTCCTTCAGGTAAACTCCGATGTTTTCTCAAAATTGCAAGTCTCCTATTATCATCAACTTTTTTCAATTCAATCAAACATTTGCTCCAGTATTTTACAACATCTCTCCCAGACAGTTCTATCTCATCGGAGTTCACAGAATAAACCTGATTAGTGACCATAACCGGAATCTTTTTTTCCTTTGCCAAAAAAGACAAGAACGCAAGTTGCTTTGCAAGGGCTTTATTTATTTCAGTGAAATTATCTTTGTTGATTTCAAGACGGTATAATGAAACCATGGAATCTATGATAATCAATTTTAAATCCAAATCCTTTAATTTCTGAACTACTTTCACTTGCTCTTTAAAGACAGAAGGATTTTGATACAAAATATGTTTCAAGTCTTCTTTGGTTCCACCTATCTGAAAAAATCTTTCTGTTGAAAAACCATTCTCTGTATCTATATATCCGACTTTTCCTTCTTTCAAACCAGATAAGGTGAATAACAAAGCTAAATTTGTTTTCCCTGATCCTGGAGGTCCATATATATTTGTTATTGCCCCATATTCTATACCCCCCTTTAGTAAATTATCAATAACTTCTGTTCCTGAAGATAGTCTTTTTATTTGCATAACTTAACTTCTTTAAGGAATATATCTGAGCTACTTAAGATATTTCCACCCCTCATAAACTACAGGAATTCCTCTTAATATGCAGGTTATTACTACAACAACAACCAAAGATGAAATTATATATTGAATTAACTGAGAATTTATTGTAAGACTTGCTGTTAAAAACATAAAAAGTACCATTTTTGAAATTCCATAAAACCCTCTCATTACCCGCGAATTTACAATTAATTTACCTGTTTTTGTTTTAATCATGTCATAAGTTCCCTTTTGTTTCATAAGCGCCTGCGTGCGTATTAAATCAGTAATCATTCCTCTTGAAATTACTATTAAAGGCGCCCATAAGGGAACAAGATTTAGTGACAGGAACAACAACCAAAAAGATAATTCCGTAATTCTATCTGCAATTACATCTATATAACTACCTATTTTTGTTTTTAGATTAAATTTTACTGCAACCCACCCGTCAAGATAGTCCATAAAAAAAATAATCAGACACAATAATATTGCTGAGTTCTTTAGAAATGTATTTCCATAAAGCAGGATTAGCATATAAACAGGCAATAACAATACACGTATAATAGAAATTACATTCGCAAAATTAAAGAAAGGTATCTCTTTCTTTTTATTCATAAATTTATTATTTTTATATTTTAATTATATCCAATTGTTTTACTAATAATTATATGGAACTAAAACTTGACTTACATATCCATACAAAATATTCCCCTGATGGGTTTATGGGAATTCATGAACTTATCAAACAGGCAAAAAAAAGAGGGCTGTCCGGTGTTGCAATTACAGACCATGATACCTGCAATGGTTTAGATGAAGCCTTGAAAATCGGAAAAAAAGAAAAGTTCTTTATTATCCCGGGCATTGAAATAAAATCAAAGCACGGGGACATTCTTGGTCTTGGTATTAAAAATGTTGTTAAAAAAGGTCTTTCTGCAGAGAAAACTGTTTCAAAAATACACCAACTTGGAGGAATTGCAATTGCCGCTCATCCTTATTCGCTGGTTTTCCATCCAAGCGGAGTAGGAGAGAAAACGAAAACTGCGGGGTTTGACGCAATTGAAGTCTTTAATTCAAGAACTTATTACAGCAATAAGATTGCTGAGCAAACAGCTGAAAAATATGGTCTCTCAAAAGTAGCATCAAGCGACTCGCACCTCATCGGAGAAGTCGGAAATTCATATACAATCGTAAACTGCAAGTCGAATATTAAATCAGTTTTGAATGAAATCAAAAATGGGAGAACAAAAACAGTTGGTAGATTAACACCATTAAAATCAATCCTGAAATGGTATTATCTGCGTCTCAAAAGAAGTTTATAAATTGTTCTTTGAGAAATTTTTGATTCCAAAGTTCCACCTAAAATGTTTTAACTTTAAAAAAATTCTGACTTAAAAGATTACTTTTCAATACTCTGAATCCTTTTCACCATTTGAATTTAAAAATTTCTCCGCTACAGAATGCTCTTTGTTTGTATTTATTGGAAGCCATACAGAAGAAGGAACAATCATTGAAATCACTTTTCTGGCTTTTGCTAAATCAGGTAAAACCGCCTGTTCAAATTCAGGACTATCCTCAGAATCCAAATCAATTTTCTTTTCTATCTCTGAATAAACTTCAGGTTCAATCACATAAAATGCTGTGTTTGTGTATTTTTGTATAAAAGGTTTTTCAACAAATTCCATAACATACTGCTCTGAATCTATCTTTCCAACACCATAAGGATATTCTGTGCCTGAAGTAAATAAAGCCGTTACAAGAATATTCTTGCTCTCAATTCCATGCAAATGATGCAAAAGCAGTTTTATTGGCAAGTTCCTGTCAAGATATAAATCATCGGGATAGCAAATAATTGATCTTTTATTCCTGTCAATCTTATTATTCATTAAAGCATATTTTAATGCTTTCCCCCGACCTTTCATAGTTTCAGGTTCCACCGAATAATTTGCATTTATCCCATACTTTGAACCATTGCCGACATGAGCTTCAATTTCTTCATGTTTATATCCGAGCAGAAAAACAAAGTTTTTGAACCCTGAATTTTTTAAAAACTCTATAGTGTAATCCATAAGGCATTTTCCATTTAATTTCAGAAGAGCTTTTGGTTTGTCAATTTTACCCATTCTCTTTGCTCTTCCTCCTGCAATTATAATCACCTGAGTATTTTCTATTTCATTTTTTATATATTCGAGATTATCCATATAATTAATTAAATTTAAATAAACAATCAGTTTATGGGCCCATGGTGTATTTGGTAACATGCTGCCTTCGCATAAAGTTTTTTTCAAAAAGAAAAACCCTTAAACTAAAAAGAAATAATTCGAAAATGGCAGAGACGCTGGGTAACACTTCCGGTATCGACTCCCAGTGGGTCCATTTAAACTTAAAAAACCACCCGTCGTTCCAATGGTGCAAGCATTTTTAAAAATGACATATCATTTTCAAAGAAAAAGAATGCCCCTTTTTCGCGTTGCGAAAAATAAGGTTTTATTATTTACTCTATCTTCGTATTTATACAATTTATTAGTTTGATAAGTTTTTATAAGATTATAGGTTAAAAACTCTTAAACCAAAAAATATAATTAGTTGATAAGAAACTTCAAAAAGAATTCGTTTTTCTTTGAAATATAATTTATCAAGGATAAAAAACTAAAAATTATTTCCTCTGCCTGTTATCAACATCCCTCATAAACCTGTCAAGAATATCCACAAATTTTTTTACATAACTTCTTGTCAGTTCAACATCCCTCTCCGGGATTTTATCGATTTCTTTCTCAGCAACTTTTTTCATTCCAATCACTTTGTCAAATACTTCAAGATAACTCTTTGGTAAATAGTTCTTTTCAATCAACTCTTTTCTTATTACTCCAGGAAGATTTTTTGGGTCTGGTGGAAGTTTGTCCACTTTCTTAAGAGCCATAATTGTTGATTTCAACAAAACCTCATAGTTTTTGTCAATAAGCACTCTTTTCTTTTGATTCTGAAGCGACTGGTATATCTTTCGCATTTCTTTTATATAATCCTCAGCTTTCTCAAGGAATTCATCAACCTTTGTTCCGGTAATTTCTTTTATTTTTTTATGTTCGACATCTTTTCTGAATTTAATAACTTTTTCAAGGATTTTGTAATATTGTCTTGGTAGCATTTTTGTATCAACAAGATATTCTTTAACCGCTTTTGGAGTAGCTTTTGGATCCGGAACCTGTTTTCCAAGATACATCAAAACTGCCTGCGAAGAATTGAGCATTGCATAATAGCAGTCTTCAGAAACCTGATATAACCTTACATTTTTTGCTCTCTCGATTTTCTTTGGCGCAGAAATCATCAATAATTCTATTGACTCCAGACTTGCAGGAATTTTTCCCCTTTCAAGAAGTTTTTTCATAGGTATGAAAAATCCCTGATCATACAAAGCCCACCCATCTCTCAAGACTGTCATTAACAATGGATGTGAAACTCTCACCATATCCCAGAATTCTGTTATAGTCCATGGAGGTTGTATGTGCAATCTTGAATCTAGTTTTTTTGCGGTTTTAAAAAGATTATCCGCAACAGATTCCTTAAATTCATCAGTAATTCTCATTTTTGTGTCATCAAGCAAAATAAGAACGTCCAAATCACTTTCTTCAGTAAAATCTTTTCTCAAATAAGAGCCAAAAACAAAGATTGTCTTTATCATATCTTTGTATTTTTTCAAACAATATTTTTTAAATTCTTCTGCCTTTTCAAATACCTCTTTTTTTATCTTTTCCTTTTGTTTTTCAGTAAGTTTCTTTTTCTCAGATTTAGAAACTGCTTTTGATTGTTTTTTTGAAGTGATTATCTTACTTGTCCGCTTTTTAGAAGTAATTGTTCTGTTTGCCTGTTTTTTGCCTGTTTTTGCAGTTTTTAATGCTTTAACAGGATTTTTACTGGTTTTTACAACAGTTCCCTGTTTTTTAGTAATTTTCTTAATAATCATAATAAACCAAACTATTATATAAGTAATTTATCTTTTTAAAAAAAAAGAATATATGAAAGAAATGAAATTCGTGAAAGACGGAATCCTTAAACAAGAAATATATGATTATTTAGCCAATAAATTAAAAGATATAAATTTTGAAGATATTGAAGTTAATTATTTACCTACAAATATTAGAATATTAATCCACACAACGCAACCTGGAGCGATTATAGGTCCTAGCGGAGAAAAAATAAGCAGATTAACAGAAGATATTAAAAAAAGATTCAACATAGAAGCGCAACTAGACATAAAAAGGATTGATCGTGATGTAGTAGTTCCAAAAACAATAGCTTCTAATATCGCAAGAGGGATAGAAAATAAAAAACATTACAGAAGACTTGCGGATTATCACCTCAACAAGATAATGAAGTATGATAATGTGCTTGGAGCGGAAATAATTCTGGATGGATTAATCACGGGTTCAAAAACAAGAAAAGACAAATTCGCAAAAGGATACATGAAAAAATCAGGCTCCCTTGTTGAAAAATATGTTAAATGCGGCATCGCAACGGCCCACCCTGCAATAGGATCAATAGGTGTAAAAGTAAGTGTGTATATAAAACCTGAATAATTTATCTATTCTTTAAATATCTTCTTAATCTTTTTATATCTTTTTCAGAGTGAATATTGAAAATTGGGGTATTCAAAATATACCCGCTCATAGCCATTTTTTCTATAAGTTTTGGGTATACTTCTTTTTGCAATTCCCATTCTATTTTTCCTTTTGGAATATAATCAAATATTTGCTTGTCGCATACTGCAGCAAAAGCGGAAATCAAAGTTTTCTTACCTGTTTTTTTCTCCTCGTGCTTAACGATTCTTGAACCAATCATTGATATATTACCGTATTTTTTTGTGGTTGAGGTCGGGACAACAGTTAGAGTGACAAGACTTTTAAGAATAGTTTGATTCATATTGTGTCTTTTCATTAACTCAAGAAAATCCAGATCATAATATTGATCTATCGGCAAAACAAGAAAGTTCTGGGGGAGTTTGTCCCTTACAAGTTCAAGAGTTTTTGCATTTCCCAGTTCTTTTTTCTCTTCAATATATTCTATATCTATATCAGAATATTTTTCGGAAAGATATTCAAAACATGTGTTTATAACTTCTTTCTGTCCAACAATAAAAATCTTCCCAAACTCAGAAAGTCTTTCAAACAACAAATCCAAAAGAGTTTTATCCTGTTTTACTGGAATCAAAAATTTAAATTGTCCATTCAACTTCAATTTATCCGGATTCCCGCCTGCAAGAATAACTGCAACATTTGAGTTTTGGAGATATTTTTTGATACATTCTTCTATAAAACTCGATCTGGAATCAAAGTTCAAATTATCTATAAATTTATCCGCGTGTTTCAGCAATTCGGAGTCGATGGTAAGAGAAATCCTTTTTTTCATAATTAAGCCTTTTATTGGATTAATTAAAAGTGTTTAAACGGAAAAAAGAAATTAGTTGGGTTTTCGCTCGAGCCTTTTGTTAGGTTTTTCATCAAAAGGCTCAGCTTAATAAAAAAACCAGTTGGATATCAAGAAGATTTTAATTTGTTAATTAATAAGGATTACCTGTAATTTAAGTATTTGTTTCTTATATATATTTATTTATATTATGATAACAAACAAATTTAAAGGAGTTTCTCCAATAATAGCAACAATATTGATGGTAATGATTACAGTGGGTCTAGTGGCGTTCAGTTATACCTGGTTTATGGGTATGACTGAAAGTACGAAGAGGTCAACAGAAACTTCACTAGGAACTATGACTTCTGCC
The DNA here is from genome assembly GCA_964562245.1 of uncultured archaeon. GTDB lineage: Archaea > Aenigmatarchaeota > Aenigmatarchaeia > QMZS01 > QMZS01 > QMZS01. The sequence continues at coordinate 12,213 of CAZLSF010000010.1, forward strand.
CAACAACAGAGAATTTCATTTGATGTTCAACCTTATCAAGATGGTGGTGATGTGAAGTTTATAATGTATGGAGCAGGAACCGAGAGTGTTAATTTAAGTAAGGTTAAAACATATAAAAATGATCGAGAACCTGTTAATTGGACTGGAGTATCAGTAGGATCTCTTCCAGCATGTGGTAGCAGTGCTATCTTAGCAAGTGGTGATAGATGTGGTGCCAAAGTTATTTGGACTTGTTCTCCTGGAGATGGATTAACTTTAGTATCTCCTGGTGGTAGAGATACAAGAACAATAAATAGTTGTTCAAGTTAAACATGAAATCCAATGAACTCAAATGGATAGAACTCTTGATTTTGTTGTTAGTGGTAATACTAGGGACGGCAGCGTTTTCCTTTTACTATTTAGGGATATCTATTGGTTATTTAATGACTCCATTGTTAGTGATGCAACTACTGGGAATAATAGTTCAGTTGGTGACCTTGCTGGTGTTATACAAAATTTACCTGCTACTTGTTAAGGAAAAACTTAAAAAGTAATTTTGTTTTTTATAATATTTTTATGAAATTAAAGGATTTGCTGAAAAATGTGCTGACAGGAAAGGAACTGGAGCTTGTACCATCGGGTTTTGATATGATTGGAGATTTGGCAATTCTGAAAATTAACGAAGAACTTGAAGGGAAAGAGAAAAAAATTGCGGAACAACTCCTGAAATTAAAACATATAAAAACCGTTCTGAAAAAAGAAGGGAAAGTTGAAAATGAATTCCGGGTCAGAAAATATCAAGTTATCGGGGGAGAAAATACAAAAGAAACTTTGCATACAGAATACGGGTGCAGATATAAACTTAATGTTGAAAAAGTATATTTTTCCCCAAGACTGGGAAATGAAAGAGAAAGAATCACAAATCAGGTTAAAGATGGCGAGAAAATACTTGTGATGTTTGCGGGCATTGGACCCTACGCAATTCAGATTGCAAAAAATAGAGAAGTAAAAATATGGGGGGTTGAAATAAATCCTGAAGGGATTAAATATTTTAAGGAGAATGCAAAATTAAACAAAGTAGAAAATAAAATAAAAATTTTTGAGGGTGATGTTCGTGAAATTGTGCCAAAATTAAAGGAGAAATTTGACAGGATAATCATGCCTCTTCCAAAAGACGCGGAAACTTTTCTTGATGTTGCAAAAAAAGTTTCCAAAAAAAACACTATTATTCATCTTTATATTTTTGCGGATTCAAAAAAAGAAGCAATTGAAAAAATTGGTGAAAATGTGAGAGTGCTGAATTGTGTAGAATGCGGGGGTTACTCAAAAATAACTTCACGCTATTGTATAGACTTTAGGTTTAAATAAATAATGGGGTTCAGAACTGATAAGGAAAAGGCAATGAAAAAGTATAATTATGCCCTGAAAAAAAAGAAAGTAGATAAACCGATTATCCCTCTCCTCGATTATATCAACTCAATGAAAAAATATTACACAACATCCAGTTGCTCAGGGAGGACAATCCTGCTGCATGAACTTGGGAAGAGGAAAATAGACAATAAATTTATTGTAAAAGAGCATGGAGATGTTAATATAGATAAATTCCTGAACATAAATCTTGGTGAATTGCAAGGTAAAATCTGGCTAAAAATGGAACCCTTTATAATCCACATTGTTGGAAAGACTTTGGAAAGCGCTAAAAAAGTGTTGGGGATTGGGATGAAATCAGGATTAAAACACAGCGGGATTTTTGTTTTTAAACCGGACAGGTATATTATTGAACTTAAAGGGACTCAGAATTTAAGCGCTCCTATTATAGAAAAAAGGAAAATGTTAATTCACAAGGATTATTTTATTTATCTATTATCCCTCGCTGATGAGAAAATGAGGAAGAATGAAGAAACCTGGAAAAATTTTGAAAGAAATTTAAGGTTAAAATTTAAGGAATAATATCTTTTTGAGTATTTGAGTTATGTTAAGCAAAAAAGAAATTGTTAAGAAAAGGATAGATATCCTGTTCAAACTGGGGGAAGAAGAGTTAAGAAAAGGAAATTTTGACAGAACAAGGAGATATATTAAATTGGCAAGAAAAATTGGGATGAAATATCAGTATACTCTACCCAGAGAGCTGAAAAGGAAATTCTGCAAAAAATGTAGTTTGCTATTAATTCCCGGAATAAGTTGTACAGTCCGTCTGAACAAAAACACAAAAACAAGAGATATTAAATGTTTTAATTGTAATTATATTAGAAGGTATCCATATGGTAAATAAAATTGAATCAGAATTGAGAAAAATAGCTGCAAAACTTAGCAGTGAGAAGATTGTAGAATATCCTGAGTGGGCAAAATACGTGAAAACCGGCATAAATAGGGAAAAATCCCCGCAAAACGAAAACTGGTGGTATTTAAGAGCTGCATCAATATTGAGAAAGATTTATCTTAAAGGACCTATTGGCGCGGAAAAACTGTCAAAAGAATACGGAGGTCTTCAGAACAGAGGAAGCAAACCAGACAGATTTAAAAAAGGTTCAAGAAAAATAATCAGAGTAATCATGCAGCAACTTGAAGATAAAAACCTTGTTAAGAAATCTGAGAGTTTGAAAAAAGGGAGAATGATTACAAAAGAAGGACTGGAATTTTTGAGGAATTAATTAATTTCAATAAAGTAATAATAACACCCTATATCGGCATAGTATCATACTTTAGCTACAATACTATTATGTTAGGCGAAATTTCAAATGTGCTCTTCAAAACTTTTATATACATCAGTTAAATTTATTACATAGTCCTTCTCTAAACAACAGTCGTTAATATATAATCACTGATTGTTATATAAAGAAAGTAAAATTAATTAAACATATCTCAAAAGAACAGTTAGAAATTCAAGCAGGCAGAAGAAATATCAGTAAAATTGTTCAGGGAAAGAAAGTTTGGGTATAGCAAGAAATGGAGAGATATGTCTATTGCTGACAGAAGTTGTTAGAAGGACTATAATAAACAACAGCTTGATTTATAATTTTCCTAATTCTTCAAGAAGTTCCACACCTCTTTTATAATAAGAGGATATTCTTTGCCTAATTAGGTCCTGTTTTATGATATCCTCAATGGTTCTTGGTTGATAAGAATAATAAATTATATTTCCAGAATCACTTTGTGCTTTTTTTGTGTTAAATTCATAATCTTTTCTTTTTAGACTTTCTGCAAAGAAAAAAGGATTATCTATAGATATCTCAGATGATCTTTTTGAAGTATATATTTCTGTGAAATTAGGGTCTCCAAGATAATACAAATATTCATTAAAATCTTCAAATGGTCCTGGATTCTGAATATAAACCTTGTAGAGCGCTTCTATAAAATCATCTTCTGTAGTGCCATTGCTTTCATAATAAATTTTACAGGCTTCAATTACTTCTTCAGGCACTCCAAAGTCCCTGTTCTGAAACTCAGTGTGAACTTCTTTGGATGTTTTTCCCAAATCAAACAAACAACCAGCTAAAGGCAATTCTTCCATAAAATAAAACACCATAAAATTTTAAAAGAATGATTTAATTTAATAGATTTTTCCTAATTCTTTGAGAATTTCAATACCTCTTCGTATATATTCTTCGTCTTCTGGCCTTTCTATCATAAATTCTAAATCCTGCCTTAGTGTGGCCATAAAAGGATTCTCAGGATCAATGCAATTTTCTATATTGCGATAAATTACTTCAAAATCCCAATCTCCCATATAGATTTTATATTCTTCAAAATCTTTGAATATCTCGGAGTGTTTTTTAAAATCCTCGAATTCTTTAATATATTTGTGCCGGTTATATTCACTTTTAAATCCTTTTTTATTTACCAAATGTTTGGCATATTCCCCACTACTTGAAAATCCTTTATTATATGCAATACGGTAATGTTTAATGGTGTTTTCTGAACATTTTATACCTTTGGCTAAAAGAATTTTATGGGTTTCTCTAGCTGTGTAACCCTGTTCGAAGTATTTTCTTGCTGATTTTTCTATATTTATAAAGTAATAAAAATTTAAATAATTATTTATTAAGATAATATTTCTTTTTGTTTTCCTCGAATTTCTCAATTGAATATCTTAGCATAGTTTTAGGCATACTTTTATGGTATTTTTCAAGGAAAGTTTCCTCGGTTTTTTGGTCTCTTTTCCCGACTTCCCTTAGCATCCACCCAACTGCTTTGTGTATTAAATCATGGTTGTCGTTCAGGAGAATTTCGGATATTTTTAGGGTATCTTCAAACTGGTTGTTTTTTATGAAAGTAAATGTTGAGATTATTGAAATTCTTTTTTCCCACAGGTTTTTTGAGTTGGCGAGTTTATACAGAATTTTCCTGTCTTTGTTTAGGAGATAATCCCCAATAATATGGGGAGCGGATATATCAACCAGATACCAGTTGTTGATATTGATTGTGTTCTTCAGGTAAAAATCAAATATTTTTTTCTTTTCTGTTTTATCTGATTTCCTGTATTTGTCAATCAATATGAATAATGAACACATCTTATATTCGTGGATGTTTGTTGACAGTAGTTCCTGCAATTCTTTAAGTGATAAATCGAAGTATTTTTTTGCAATCTTTCTTTGTTCCGGGACAGAGACTCCAAGAAAAGTATCTCCTTCTCCGTACTCACCTTTTTTTGTTTTGAAAAATTTTAGATAAACCTTTGCTTTCTCAGGGTTTTTTAGTTTTTGGAGTTCTTGTTTTAGTGTTGTCATAATATTTTTTGATATATTGATTTAGTCAAAGGTTTGTAAACCCAGCTCTTTTTCAATAGGTTTTTATTCCCCAATAGGTTAAATACCCTGCAATTCATCAGTTCTTTAGACGATGCACCGTTTTCAAAGAAAATGAGTGTGCTGCGAAGTGAGCGGAGCGAACGGTGGGTATTTCATAAGTTATAAGATTTTCTTCCTTGTTTGACTATATTTTTAGACAAACACCGGTAGATGGACTATTATCTACGGAAATTATTATAAAATTCAATCAAAAAAAGATTCTATCCTTTGAATACCGCAAAAGTTAAGTTAGATATTTAATTAATAGAAACTTTTTTGAATTTCGAATTAAATCTAATTTTGTAATAACAGTCGGGTTATTAAAGGAGCATTTTCCTAATTATATTTATAGGGGTGTGTGAAATAAACCAAATTAATAGGTGGAAGCAAGTAATTTAATAAGATTGTTAATAAACAAAGAGATAGTTCCACCACAGAAAGGCAGAGGCAGAAGAGGTTATGGAAATGTAGCTAGAATAAGAACCTTGATTTATCGAGGACTCAAAGGTTTCAACGATTGCCAGTTGATCAAACATTTAGA
>CAZLSF010000011.1:0-17358 GCA_964562245.1 uncultured archaeon
TTTTCTGGGCTGTGTATTTTTTGCAGTATTTGCAATATTTCTTTCTCTCTTTTGGAATTTTCATAATTTATAATATAAAAATTAAATACTTCTAATTTGATTCCATATGTCCAGTATAGAGGTCTCTAAAGGTAAATTTTCGTATATTTCATAAATTTATTAAATAATCCATAGATAATATATTCATTTTAACAGAATCCTTTGTTCAGAATATATTTCATAATTCTGTCATATACTTCTTTTTGAGTAAATCTGTTGTCAGTCAGTATTATCTTCAGCATTATTTATTATATACTCAACAGTTTTCCAATATTTTCTTCATATTTAGCTTTTGCAATTTTATGGTGGATTTAGTTTCAGGAATTAAATGCCTGTATATCCCACTTATCGAATTCAGTCTTCCATTATTTGAGGGTCTTTTATATTTCTTTACATCCAATTGGTCTTTTTTCTGCTGCCGCGAGTGGTATGAGAAATATAATGTTTACTGTATAATAATCAAATATTAAATATTTATAGATTCAATAAATAGTTTGAAAATTAATGTAAATTATGAAGCAATGGATGGGATTATTATTAGGTATTCCTTTATTTTTCGGAGTAATATTCTTTTTTGGAGGGATTAAAATCCTGACAGTTTTACAAGGGGTAAATCTTTATTATTTTGGCGGCGCTGTGTTGGTGGAAATTATTATAATATTATTATATACTCTAAGATTGAAGCTTATTGTTTCTGAACAGGGTTATAATTTTGGTTTTGTAAGAATATTAAAAATATTGTCCGCGGGGATGGCTATTAATCAGTTGACTCCGGTTGTTAAAGCAGCAGGTGAACCAGTGAAAGTGTATTATCTTTCAAAATCAGGAATGCCCGGGACAAAAGCAAGCGCTGCTACGGTGATGGAAATTTTCTCGGAGTTGATTTCTTTATATATATTTCTTTTTTTCTCAGTTATATCTCTGTCTTTTGAGAAATATCTTTCACAGGATTTTTTGTATATAAGTTGCATAATTTTTGTATTATTTGTTACTGGAATGATAATTTCATTTAAGTTCATGTTGAACGAAGACAAACTTGAAAGATTTCTTGGAAAATATATTCTTAAATATTTTAAGAGTGATGCAAAAATATCCACAAAAGTTTTTAGTTCAAGTTTAAGGTATTTGTTTACTTGCAGGAAACTTGGTTTTAAAATTTTTTCTGTCTCGTTCCTTTGCAGGTTTCTCGATATTACACGTGTTTATCTCTTGTTTAAAGCGCTCCATTTTACTTCACCATTAACATTCGCTTTTGTATTATGGGTTGTTGGATTTATATTTTCAATGATTCCGTGGCTTCCCGGCGGTCTTGGATTGGTTGAAGGTGGAGCAATACCAATTCTTATGCTCTTGAATATATCACCATCAGTTTCTTCTTCCCTGATTTTGCTTGAGCGTTTACTCACTTTTTGGTTCATAGTTCTGATGGGTTATATTTCTTTTCATATGCTTAATAAAAGATTTAAGAAGAATTATGAAGTTAAATAAAAATTTATTGACAGGTTTATTTATTTTAATTATAATTTCAATAATCTATTTTTTCAGGCCCTGGATGCATTCTTTTGTGATTTATTTTGTTAGGAATCCTATATTCATTGAGATTATTTTAATATGGGGTATAATCAGCTGGTTTTTGTTCAGGAAAAGAAAGTATTGGAGAAAACCTAAAGTTAAGATAATTGGTGAAGAGGAAACAAATATATTTATCCCTTTTTACATAAATTTCTCAATAGCATTATTATTCTCTTTGTTTATGATTGGTTCTGTGTTTTCAGGGATAATAGTGCCTCTTGAATTATCGCATACTCTTGATTATAAGGAAATATCATCTTTGCCTGATTCCAGTTCTAATGTGAGATTGATGCCTGTGAATGTTGCTTACAGATATGCAAAAGACAGTTTGCAATTGTCGCAGTATAAATTAGGAACAGAAAATATTGTGAATATAAATGGTTCTTTGTCGTGGACTTTTCCTTTGGTCCCTGATGGAGAATTGTTGCAATTTATGATTAAGAATAAGGGGATAGTGGTTGTTGATGCAACGGTACAGGAGAAGAATGCTAAAATTGTGGAAAAAGATTTAAAGATTGGGGAGACAATGCAGATTTTTGATAATCTTTTCTGGAATTTGTATAAAGAAAAATATTTTGTTGATTTTGAAGACCCTTATTATATAACCCGGAATAATGATGTTTATACAATAGTTCCGATAATTTCATATGAATACAAGTTCTATTATGGTTTAATATATACATTGCCAAAATTTGACGGTGTTTTTGTTGTTTCTTCTGATGGCACTATAAAATTCCTTAACTCTTCACAGGCACAGGAAAGTGATTTGTTGAAAAATAACAGGATATTCCCCGAAGAACTTGCAAGGTTATACATAGAGTCTTATGCTTTTAAAGATGGTTTGATAAATTATTTTTTCATCCATAAGGATCAGGTTGATATCCAGGATCTGGATTCTAACAGGCAGCCATTTCTATTGGATACAGAAAATGGGTTAAAGTGGTTTATTTCAACAGAACCTTATGGAGAGAGCCATGGGATTTTTAAAATATTCCTCATAGATGCGAGAACGGGAGATATCGAAAGACTGGAGTTGCCAAGCGAGAATACTTTAACGGGACCTGTAAAAGCAGCTGATTTTGTAAGGAAGAGCAATCCAATAGTTGATTGGACAAGATTCAGAATTGTGGAACCTTTGCCTTTTAGCAAGGACGGCAAATTATACTGGAAAGTTGTGGTTGTTCCTTATGATTCCGCGGGAATCGCTTATCAGGCATTTATAGATGCTAAAACAAATGAGGTGGTGGAACTGAAAACAAACGAGGAAATTCTGGAATTTATAAAAGGAATTCATATACCTAAAGAAGAAAAAGAGGTAGAGGAAAAGGAAGATTACATAGCCCAGCTAAAACAAAAGATTAAGGAAATAGAAGAATTAATTAACAAACTTGAAGAGCAAAATTAAAATATACTTTATTTTGAGGATTTGTTATACCTTGCAATAATTTTCCCATTTTTTAGATTCTTCAGGATAATTTTTCTTATTTTTTCAGTCAATCCACAAGCAGGATGATCCTTTGATATGGATTTATCCCAATTTAGATCAATGTTAAAATATTTATTATTTAAATTATCTGATTTAAAACAACCCAATCCAATTTGCGGCAAAACCACCAAGGTATACAAATAAATAAGAATTTAGTAAATTGGACCCAAAGTTAATCAGTATGAAATAAACAATATTATATCTAAATAACCCGCACAATAATGCAAGATAATTGAAGGGCAATACAGGAATCAGAGCAAAGGTAATCAGAAGAACAGTTCCCCATTCATTCCACCATCCGACAATCTCTTCATAAACTTCTTTTCCTATTTTTTTCTGAACGTAATGAATTCCGAGCCAATATGCAAACGCATAATTTACCATAGTGCCTACAGTATAACCTGCAGCAGCAACAAGAGCTACGGTTGTTTTATTCATCCCAATTACTCCTGCAGCAGCAACTACCGCAGGGCTTCCTGCGGGAAAGAAAGTTCCCCCAAAAAAAGTTATTACAAACAATCCGAGATATCCATAATCCAGAAAACCTGATAAATCAATATTTGATAAAAGACCTGCAGGCAGATATTTTTTAGCTAAAATCAGTAACGCTATACAGAATAATGTAAATAATATTGTAATTATAATTCCATCTCTAATTATTTTTCTGGTTTTTTCATGTTTTATTCTACCCATAGCTCTGGAGAAAACCATAACTTATAAAACATCTTTAATTATGTATCAGGACTTAATTCACTTGTTTCAGAGAATTGGCATAAAATATTTTGGAAAATATCTAAAGCCTCTTGAAGAATTAATTAAGAAATCAAATTACCCAATTATCTATGAAAAATATGTTGGTCAATTATTTTTTTATTGTTTCTTAAGTCTGAGCGTTTTTTCTGTATATTTTTTATTGTTGTTTCTGGTTTTCTGGAGATTTGATTTTTTGTTTTCGGTTTTAAGTTCACTTATTTTAACTACAACAATCACTTTTTTGATTGCTACGATTTTTTATATCTATCCGTTTTACAAATATGATTTGCAGTTGGAAAGTTTGGAGAGAAATATGCCCCTCGGGATTGCATATATGAATATAATTTCAAAGAGCGGAGTGCCAATAACAAAAATGTTCAAATATGTTGCTGAGGCAAAAGAATTTGAAGAGTTTTCAAAAGAGTGCGAGAGAATTTATAAAAATATTTATCAAGTTGGGGAAGATGTTGTTTCAAGTATGCGAAGTATTGCTTTAAGAACACCGTCAGATAATTTTAAGATTTTTCTCCTTGGTTTTGTATCTACCATCCTGTCAGGAGGGAATATAAGCATGTATTTGGATGAAGAAACCAAAAAAGAACTGGAAGTTTATGAAGCAAAACACCAGAAATATATTTCTATGATGGGTTTTCTGGCCGATATATTTATAATTGCTCTTTTAATTGCGCCGCTTATACTTATAATTGTTCTTACTATTTTTTCATTAATTGAGCCAATATTTATGTCTTATGAAATATTGTTTTTGATAAAATTAATTGTTTATGTGGTTGTTCCTATTATAGGAATTGTTTTTATTCTGTTTTTGAATATCGTTAAAATATGATAGTTGAGTTTGCTGTTTTTATTGGGTTTATAATTCCGGTTTATTTAATATATGCAAAACATTTGAAAAACAAGAAAATCTATGATTATTTCCCAATCTTTATACAAGAAGTTTATAACAATACCTCAATGGGAATGTCTCTTGTTGATGCGGTGAAAAAGAGTAAGGATGTAAATTATGGATATCTTACTCCAATGATAAGGAATATGTGTTTACAGATAGAGTGGGGTGTTCCATTTGACAAGGCTATTAAAAATTTTGGAAAAAAAATGAATAATAATTTTATTGACAGAATGGTAATTCTAATGGATAAAGTGTCGCAGTTCAGTTTGGATATTGGCAAGAATATGGGGGAGATATATAATTACATAGCCCTGACAAAAAAACTTGAGAGAGAACGGAAAACTGAATTATTCCCTCAGTTGATTTCTCTTTATTTAGTATTTTTTATATTCCTCGGAATTATTTTGATTGTTTTTAATTTCTTTATACCTTATTTTAAAGCTGTTGAAGTTCTTGAATACAAAAATATATTTATTCATCTAATATTTATAGAATCCATATTTCTTGGACTTACTTTAGGCAAGATGCTTGAAGATTCTTTTATTGAGGGAATTAAGCATATGATTATTTTATGCGTGGTAACTTTTATATTTGTTGTGGTTCTATTTTAAGGGTATTATGATTACCTATTGTTAATTTATACTCTTTAATATATATTATGGTCGTGGTTAAATATGAAGTAAATTGTCCTTTTTGTAATGCTCTTCATAAAGGTGAACTGGTAATGGAATACAGGAAAGATAAGAAATTTAATGTAAGGAAAAATAATAAAAATATGCATGTATGTGAGAATGTAGAGTGTAATAGAGAATTTGTAGTGGAAATTGATTCCTATGGGAAGGTTGCAGCAATGCCTTTGAAAGTGACTCCGGGGGATAAATGGTCGTTTCCATGGGAAGCATTGATTGAGGGAAAGGTAATTAAGGTTATAGATTAATTATTTTTCTTTTATTGTTATGAGGAGCATAGGTCTTGATGTAGAATATCCAGAGGAGAATTGCGAGAGTAAAGATTGTCCTTTTCACGGGAGTTTGAAAGTAAGAGGCAAAACTATTACCGGAACTGTTGTTTCAATAGCACCCCAGAATACAGCTGTAATTGAGAGAAAATACCTTAAATTTATAAAGAAATATGAGCGATATGAGAGAAGGAAAAAGAGATACAGCGTTCACAAGCCAAAATGCATTAAACTAAAGAAAGGCGACAAAGTGATGGTTGCTGAGTGCAGACCTGTTTCAAAGACGAAAAGGCATGTTGTTGTGAAGAAATTATAGATTTAATTTATTCTTGGTTTCTAAATTTCTATATTATTATGGATAAATTTAAGATTATTATTCCAGTTATTGGTGTATTCTTCTTTGTTTTTTTGGTTTCAATAGGCTCAATAACAGGTATCGTTCAATTATTGTTTATGTCCTTAATTTATTTTTTAAGAAAACATTTGAGATTTGTGGTTCGTTTGATTACTGAAAGAAATTTTATCATTGTTGTAATTTTTGGAACAATTTTTGGTTTAATTGAAGAAATATTGTGGTTTGTATTTGATCTGGAGATATATTGGAATAGTCTGTCTGTTGATTTGCTATCTATGCTTCCTATCTATTTTGTTTTCTATACTGTTGTGTATCTTCTTGCTAAAAAGTTTGAAGTTACGCAGAAAAAAGCGTTTTTGTGTGGGGGGATATTTGGTTATGTTTTTTATTTTATAACTGAAAGTGGACTATTTGGATTCCAAATCGGCGGTATTCCGGGCGCATCGATATTTCTTGTATTGATATGGGAAATAAATAACTTCTTTTTGAATGGTTTATTGGTATGGTTTCCTTTATATTTATCAGATCTGTTAAGTGATAATAAGTAGTTTTTGTAAATATCGCAAAATCTCTTTGGCAATTATTTCAAAATATTTTAACGATTTAATTTTTTATCCAATTCTTCAAGTTTCTGAATCCTGTCTTTTGTTGATGGGTGGGTTGAGAATAATTTTGACATTGCATCTGCTTTGAAAGGATTAATTATAAATAAGTGAGCTGTTGCTGCATTGCCTTTCACAGGATTTGCTTTTGCAAAACCTTCTATTTTCCTGAGAGCATTTGCAAGACCTTTTGGGTTTTTTGTGATAATTCCCGCGGAATAATCTGCTCCGTATTCTCTTGTCCTTGAAATTGACAACTGAACTATTGTTGCACCAATTGGAGCTAAAATTAACATGGGGAGAAACATTAAACTATTATTGTCGCGGTCTCCCATAAACAAACTCCACCACGCCATGTTCGCGAGAAATGAAATTGCTCCTCCTATTGTTGCGGCCATTGATGAAATTAAAATGTCATGGTTTTTTATATGTGATAATTCGTGAGCAAGAACCCCTTCAATTTCTTCTTTTTCCAGATTATTCAGAAGTCCTGAGGACACAACAACTGCGGCGTGTTTGTCATTTCTCCCTGTTGCAAAAGCATTTGGAATCGCGCTTTTCATTAAGTATAATTTTGGGTTTGTAATCTTAGCTTTTTTTGCAAGTTTATGAATTGTTTCTTCAAGTTCAGCATTTTTGAGAGGTGTTGCTTTGTACATTTTCAGGACAATTTTATCGCTGTACCAGTAGGAAAAGGAGTTCATAAAAATTGCGAATACAAGAGCCATCATTGCGCCTGAAACCCCTGCAAGCAGAAACCCCACTCCAAGAAATATTCCGGTTAATAAACCCAATAACAGAGTTGTTCTTATAAGTGCCATAATTAAATATTTAAATAGTAAGGTATTTAGTTAGGTAAAAAATTTTCTGCGTTTTTGGTACAGGGAACTTTACCACCCCCCTATAAATTTTAATATGGAGGACGAGAAAAATAGTCCTTTGCTGCAATAGACCATAAATGAAGCTTACTTTCTCCTTCATTTGTGTTATTTTCATCATCAATAATGAATAGTTCCGGACATGTGGTATTTAATTTGGGAATGATTCTGGAACTTACATCCATTACTTTTTCTATGCCAAATTTTTTTGCGCCTTCATTTATCATCGCTTGTTCAAATACCCAAACTGTTTTGGAATGATAGTCATCATCTGATTTTAATGTAGGATCTAAGGTTCTATATCCTATAGGTGTTTCCAATACCTTTGATGATTCTGTTATGCCTTTCAATTGTTCTTTTGTTATATCTTTAGGGTCTAAATAATAAAGACTATGTAATGAATCTGAATTTATCCCTCTAATAGGTCCTTGTTTGTCTATACCCAGATAGTAAGTGTTTAATTCACCATCACATAATTTTGGCAGTGCAGATTCCATTTTTTCAATACCTTCTGATAACTTATTTCCATCAAGAAAGTTTTGGGATTTTCTCAATCCATCCAGATTTTGAATATGGGGTAGAGTGTAAACAACAGGATAATCGGGCATTCCATTATCCCGGTCAATAAGACAAGAGTCTTTCCAGTAAGTTACTTTTAATGCAAATTTATCATTTCCGCAAAATTTAGGATCTTCTATAAAAAACCCATTCTCGTCAATGTGGCGAAGAATGTAATTTGTTGCTTGTTCTATATTTTTCTTTTGTTCTTCTGCCAAACTATTATCTTTAGTTAATTTTTGGTAAGTGTAGTGTCCTATTAGATAAAGGGCATTTGTATCACAGGCATTGTAGGTTGTATATAATCCATTAATCATTTTAAATCCAGGAAATTCATGGTGAATTTTTCCGGGTTCTTCACCCGTTAATGGATTTCTCTTTTTTCCCTGTTCATACGCGCAAAAAGAAAGCTGGTTTTTTAGCATCTCGGGGTCTTGTTTTAATAATGCGGAAATAATACTATCTCTGGAGAAATTTGCACTATAAGTTTGTCCTGCTCGATATAAATCAAACCCTTTATAATTAGCTTTAAGTTTATCAATATAATTTGTTGGTACTTTATAATTCTTATTCATATTAATCACCACTAATATATAATTATGTTAAATATTTATAGCTTTTTGGGCTCCATAGAAATCTTATAATTTAGCCAAAGGCTAAGTCATTTATAATAAGAAAAATCTCTATATTCAGAATATCCTTACTCAGATAAAGAATTAGGTTCCTTTCTTCATAATACCGATTACATCTTTGTAAAAAGTATTCGAAGTTATTGATTTTCTTGCAAGTGAATGACTAAATCTAAAAGATACAAATTAATATTAATATGTCTATTAGTTACCAGCAAATTGAATGTAAATCTTTTTTGCACAAAATAAGCAATAAATTTCTCCCGTTCGGCTGGGGAGCAAATCCTTACAGGGGATGCGAGCATTCATGTCCCTACTGTTTTGCGAGATACACTCATGAGTATTTAGGTTATAATAAAGATGCGGAGTTTGACAATAAAATTTTTGTAAAAATGAATGCTGCAGAAATTCTTGAGAAGGAATTATCCAGAAAGACATGGAAAAATGAGCCTGTTAATCTGGGTTCAGTATGCGATCCATACCAGCCTGCGGAAAAGAAGTTTGAGATTACAAGACAGGTTTTGAAGGTTTTTGCAAAGCATAGAACCCCTTTGTTTGTTGGCACAAAATCGAGCCTTATTTTGCGTGATATTGACTTGCTTTCTGAGATGGCAAAAACCAGCAATCTGGTGGTAAATATCACCCTGACAACTCTTGACGAAAATATTTGCAGTAAAATCGAGCCGAGAGCTTCTTCACCAAAAGAACGCCTTGATGCAATAAGGCAATTATCTGATGCGGGTATAACTGTTGGAATATTATTCATGCCAATATTTCCTTATCTGACAGATAAAGTTGAAAGCATAAACAAAACAATGAAGGCAGTGAGAGATGCGGGAGCGAAGGATTTGATTCCGGGTGTTCTTGGATTAAAATCTTCTTGCAAAGACCGGGTTTTGTTTATGATAGAAAAAGAGTATCCTAAATTGTACTCAAGATATTTAACACTTTATAAGAAAGCCTCTGCCCCAAAAGATTATACTGGAAGAATTTACAGGATAATTGAAATTGCGAGGAAAAAATATAATCTGAAAAAGTTTGAACTTCCTGAGAAAACAATAGAAAAACAGATGAATTTCAAAATCCCCAAACCAAAAAAATCAAAGAGAGTGGATTTGGGTTTGTAAAAATTTATTTTTAAATCTTCAATTAATTGGTTAATTATGAGACTGGTATTAAGATCGAAAATCCATAAGGCAATTGTGACAGAATCTAATTTGGATTATGTTGGAAGTATCACTATTGATGAAGATTTGATGGAGAAAGCAGGTTTCTGGGAAGGCGAAAAAGTTCTTGTTGTGAGCAATACAACCGGGGCAAGATTAGAGACTTATATTATTAAAGGAGAAAGAGAATCGGGAATTATCTGTATGAATGGAGGTTCAGCTCATTTAATCAAAAAAGGAGAAGAAATAATCATAATGGGTTTTGAATTAACAGACAAATTGATTAAACCAAAAAATATTCTTGTTGATGATAATAATCATTTTGTGAGGAATATATAAATTTGGAAGATAGACTTAAAGAAGAATAACAAACATCACATTACATTTTTATATTTTGTGAATATGATTTTGGAGGAGTAAAGACAATGGAACTTGAGTGCAAGAATCGGGATTGGTTTAACTTGATAACTTGCTCAATCATCAATATTTTCTATTGTTTTATCAAACAATCCATTTATATTATATTTTTTCATCTGGAAAATACCTCTGTCAGGAACAACCCCATAACCTTCTGGATTTACAACATTCAGTTCTCTTCCAATTCGATTTTCTAGGGTTTTATCAACTTCTGTTGTTGTGGGATAATTAGTAATATCTACACCATATTTTCCTTCAAATATTGCTGTTTTATGTTTCTTTTCTCCAAGGATTCTCTTAGAATATTTTTCTATAGTTTGTATCATTTAATTCACCTGTAACCTTGTTATTATTCGCCCCTTACCATAATGGTTCCGCATTTCGGACATTTTTTATCCATACATCGGATACCTCTCAGTTTCTGTTCTTTATATCCACATTTTGGACATATACAAAAACTGGCAGGTCCTCCGAAACCCATTCCTCTTCTTTCATTTATCATAATCTAAATGTATATATAAAGAGTTTAAGAGTTTTTTTCTGAATTAAGTTCAAGATGAGCCGAATTTGCCGCGATTGCTCCCTCTGCGCATGCTGTGATTATTTGTTTTAGTGGATTGTTGGTAATATCACCTGCTGCAAAAATACCTTTTAAATTTGTTCTCTGTTTTTCATCTGTTTTGATGTAATTTTTTTCAAGTTCAATTCCAAGGCTTTCTATCAGTTTAACATTCGGTATTGAACCGATTTCTATAAACAACCCATCTAATTTTAATTCCTGCCCGTTATCTAATTTAACTCCTTCAAGAACATTGTTGCCTTTTAATTCAGTAACATTTGAGTTAAAGATTGTCTTTATTTTGTCGTTGTTTTCAACTTCTTCAACCCACATTTTTTCTGCCCTGAAGAAGTTGTCCTGCCTGTAAATTATATAAACTTTATCTGCGAATTTGGAGAGGAGAAGGGCTGCTGTTAATGCAGAATTGCTTCCCCCAATAACTCCAACAACCTTATTCTTGAAAAACGAGGCATCGCATGTGGCGCAGTAACTTACACCTTTTCCAACAAATTTACTTTCATTTTCCAGTCCAAGTTTTCTTTTTTCAGAACCCATCGCAAGTATTATTTTTTTTGCGGAATATTCTTTTAGATTTATTTTAAGAGTATATAAGGAATCAATTTTTTCAATTGAGGTAACAACACCATAAATAATTTCAACTTTGAGATTTTCAACCTGTTCTTTAAGTTTTTTCGTAAATTCAGTCCCAGTTATTTTTTTGTAAGTCGGGAAATTGCATATTTCATGAGCTTCTGAAACCATCCCCCCAATTTGTTCACCTATTACCAATACATTCATCTTGTATCTTGCTGCGTAAATTGCGGCTGTAAGTCCTGCGGGTCCTGCTCCAATAATAATTAAGTCATAGATCATAATCCAATATTTAAAATAATAATTATATTAGATATTTTCATTATTTTGAATAAACCATAATAATTAATGGCAAAAATAGAATTTCTTGATACTACTCTAAGAGATGGAGAGCAGATGAGGGGACTTTCTTTCACCCCTGAAGAAAAATTAAGCATTTCCAAAATACTTTTAAATAATCTGAAAGTTAATAGAATTGAGATTTGTTCAGCAAGAACTTCGGAGGGTGATTTAAAGGCAGCTAAGAAAATATTCGAGTATGCAAAGGAAAATGATTTTTTAGATAAGGTTGAGGTTCTTGGGTTTGTTGATGGTAATAAATCTGTTGAGTGGGTTGATAAAGCAGGCGGAAAGGTAATAAATTTGCTTGCAAAAGGTTCTCTAAATCAACTCACTAACCATATAAGAAAAACCCTTAAGGTTCATATAAAAGATATTTCAGAAGTATTTTCTGAGGCAGGAAAAAGAAATATTAAATTGAATGTTTATCTTGAGGACTGGAGCAGGGGTATGAAAGAATCTTTGGATTATGTGTTTGACATAACAGAGGCTCTTGATAAATTAGGCGTAAAAAAGATAATGCTTGCTGATACTTTAGGGATTCTATCTCCGGACGAAACCGGAGAATATGTTAAATTAATGGTTAAAAAATTCCCCAAAATTCATTTTGATTTTCATGCTCATAATGATTATGGGTTTGCTACTGCGAATTCAATTAAAGCTGTGGAATCAGGGGCAAGAGGAATCCATGCAACAATTAATGGTTTTGGAGAGAGAGCAGGGAATGCAAATCTCGCTGAACTGGTTGTTGCGATAAATGATAAAACTAAATTTGAGACTGATGTTGAGGAAAAATATTTGTATAAAACAAGCAAATTGGTTGAAAGGTTTTCAGGTATAAGAATTTCAGTAAATAAACCAGTGATAGGTGAAAATGTATTTACCCAAACCGCAGGTGTTCATGCTGATGGGGATAAAAAAGGAAATCTCTATGTTTCAAAACTGGTTCCGGAAAGATTTGGTAGGGAGAGGGAATATGCTCTTGGGAAATTGAGTGGAAAAGCAAGTCTTGAGCAAAATCTTAAGAAATTGGGTTTGGAGTTGTCAAAGGAAGACAAAGAGAAGATTCTCAAGAAAATAGTTGAATTGGGGGATAAAAAACAATCAATTACATACGCTGATTTACCTTTTTTAATATCTGATATCTTAGGTTCCCCTAAGAAAAAGACAGTGAAGATAATTGATGTTGCGGTTTCATATGGGTTTAAATTAATTCCAAATGCAACAGTGACAATAAAATACAAAGGAAAGAAATATTCTGAGTATTCTGTGGGAAATGGGGGATATGATGCTTTTATGGGCGCTCTTAAGAAAATTTTTGTGGATAGATTAAATTTAGAATTGCCTAAGTTAGATGATTATGAGGTAAGGATCCCACCCGGGGGAAAAACAGACGCTTTGGTGGAGACAAAAATAACCTGGAGAAATGAAACCCTTTTTTGCACTTCTGGTGTTGATTCTGATCAGGTTATGGCAGCAATAAAAGCTACTGAAAAGATGTTAAATATTGTTTTTTAAATTATGTTAGAAGATTCTGATTTGGAAAAAATTTTGAAGAAATATAAAAATTCATTGGAAATCATAAGTAATATGGAATGTCCTCTGGAAAGAAGGAAATTCTTAAAGGGTTTATATAAATTATATAGAAATGATCCTTATGTAAATGCCTTAGCAGAGAATTGTTTAATTGATGAAACTGCCGGGGATGTTGAGAGGATTGATAAAATAACTGGTTTGGAATTTGATATAATTTATGAAATTGTGTTTGAGAAATGCGAAAGAACAAGGGACTTTGAACAAGGTTCAATAGAAGAGGTAAAATATTTGTTTGGGAAATGTAAGAATGGAATGGCTCACAGCAATTATGCTAAGATTGCAGACAAAGTAAGGGATAATTATATTAAACAGGTTCTCAGATTATAAATTTTTCTCAAAAAATTCCCTTACATCTTCTTCAGGATAAGCCCCAATAAATTCATCAACAATTTCTCCGTTTTTGAATAATTTAACATTTGGAATACTCATTACCCCGTATTTTTGGGTTGCATCCCGTGCATCGTCAGTTTTTGCTTTTGCAAGAATGAATTTTCCATTATATTCTTCAGCAAGTTTTTCAAGAATGGGACCAAGTTTTTTGCATGGGGGGCACCATTCAGCCCAAAAATCCACCAATACAGGTATTTTCTCTGATTGTTTGATTACTTTTTCTTCAAAATTGGAGTCATTTACTTCTATTTCCATAATTTATTTAATTTTATTTTAAAGCAACCCTTTATTGATATAATTGAATTAAAGGTCTGCACCTCAAACCAAGTAATTGGTTAACTAATGCAACCCTTTATTGATATAATTGAATTAAAGGTCTGCACCCCAAACCAAGTAATTGGTTAATTAAAACATCCTTTTTTAACCTATTGAATAGATAGATTACATAAATGCGAAAATCATCTTTTATAATATTTGTTTTTAATGAATCCGTTTAATCATAATGCAGGCTGAATAGATAACTTTAATATTATTCTTTTTGCAGAAATCTATTGATTTTTCGGATTCTGAGCCGGGTTGCATCCATATTTTGTTTATCTTTAGTTCTTTGCATTTTTCTACAATTTTGTATGTAATTTCAGGAGGTATAACTGTAACGACCACATCCGGCTTTTCAGGCAGTTCATTAAGAGAAGGATAACATTTTTCATTGTTAATTTTATTAGTAGTTGGGTTAATTGGGTAAACTTTATATCCAGCGTCTTTTAAATCATAATAAACTTTATATCCATATTTTTCTTTATTTCTTGAGACACCTATGACTGCGAATATATTTTCTTTTTTTAGAAATTCTTTAGTTAATGGCATAATTATATTTATTCTGTTTTTCTAACACAGTCTCTGATTTTTTCTCTTATGTATTCAGATCTGGATGAATAATATCCTTCTTTAACAAATCCATCAATTTTGTCAATAATCTTTTTTGGTATCCTGACCTGAACTACTTTCATACAGTAATTACATGAAAAGTTTAAATAATACAGGTCAATTACAAAGACACTATATCAATATAAAAACCAACATTCTGATGGAGGGGAATCAAGAAATATTTGGAAATTAATTGTCGATGATAACTCGATATAATTCAGGAAGTCTAAGTTGTTCTTCTGATTGTAGTAGGATAATAACAGATGGTTGTTATAATAGTGGTGGCAGCAGTGGAAGATCCACAGGCAGCAGTTCAAGAGGAAGTTCAGGCGGTTCAAGTTATATCCCACCCGTAACACAAAATGAAACTTCAAATAAAACTTCAAATAAAACATCCGAAACTTCCGGTAGTGATACAGGAAATGATACATATGATAAAAATGAAACAATAATTTGCGAGGAAAACTGGAAATGCAGTGAATGGTTTGAGTGTTTTAATAACAAACAAAAGAGGGTCTGCACTGATTTAAATAATTGCGGAACAACAATTAAGAAACCAAAAACTGTCCAGAAATGTGTTGAGGCTTTAACAGAAAACGAAACCTCAGACGAAAACAATTCATTTCTTTCAATAACCGGAAATTTGCAGGGAAAAAATAGATCAATCTTTTTGTTTTTAATCAATAAAATAAATTTTAGATAGAAACAAATTATTCTTCTTTCAAATCATTTACTTTTTTAAATTCAAACTCAAATTCATTTTCTTCAATTTATTCATTGTTTTCCAATCTGTATCTATATTTGCATTTTTTCAGATTGAAAATAGAAAAAATTTCAATGAAAGTATATCTTTATATATACTTACTAAGAACAAAAGTATATTATGTATGAAATGGAAATAACGCAGAGATTCTCAAAAACACCTGTTTTTGACTTGGGCGATGTCAACCAGATAATACCTAATAAATTATACGCCAAAAAAGTCATATCAAATCTTGTTAAAGAAGGAAAGATAAAAAAGATAAGAAAAGGCTTATATACTTTCCATAATGATGCGTTCCTAATTGCAACTTTTTTAGCCAAACCAAGTTATATCTCCAGCGTATCTGCTCTTTCTTATTACCGCAAAATAACGCAGATACCAAAAGAAGTTTTCTGTTTTACATCAAAACCAACAAGAAAATATTTTTTTGTTGAAAAAATAAATTTTTATAATACAAAATTTTTCTTTGGTTTTGAATCAAAAAAATATTTAAACTTTGAAATACCTATTGCCACCCCGGAAAAAGCGCTTATAGATTCCATAGGGAAAGTTCCTGTTTCAATTATAGGAGAAGGCTTTGAAAATCTGAATCTTGACAGGATGATATCATATTTAAAGAAAATAAACAAAAACAGCATAACAAAAAGAATTGGGTATTTATTGGAAATTAATGGCTATGATGCATTCTCTTCTCTTAAAAAATTCATTGATAATAAATACATCCATCTTGATCCTCTGGCAAAAATAGGAGAAGAAAAAAACACTAAATGGAAGGTTATATTATGATAACAAAAGAGTTGTTGATTGATATTGCAAAAAAGAAAGGTTTGACAAACAAAGAGTATATTGAAAAAGATTATTTTCAGGATTTGTTCCTTTTTCAACTTTATAAAAAAACAAATTTATTTGTATTCAAAGGAGGAACCTGTTTATATAAAATTCACAATCTGCCTAGATTTTCTGAAGACCTTGATTTTTCGGTTTTAGGAAAAACCGAACCTGAAAAAATTATCTCAGAAGTCGCTGATAAAATAGGATGTGAAATAAAATCAATTAAAAAAATGAAAAATTCAATACTAATAAAGCTTGGTTTCAAAGGAATTTTGACTGATTACAATACTCTTAGAATAGACATCAACCTAAAAAATCCTGTTTTTGAATATGAAATAAAAAATTATATTTCTCCTTACATAGATATAAACCCTTTTTCTTTGAGGGTTTTAAGTTTAAAAGAAATGCTTGCAGAAAAAGTGCATGCAATATTTGCAAGAAATAAGGCCAGAGATTTATATGATTTGTTTTTTTTACTTAGATTTGTGGAGTTGGACATGGAAACAATCAATAAAAAACTGGAAATTTTTGATATGAACTTTGAACCGGATAAATTTCTTAAAAAAATAGAATATTTTGAAAAACTGTGGATTCCTGAATTAAGACCTTTTTTATTGTCAGAACTCCCTGATTTTAATATTGTAAAAAATTTTGTTCTGGAAAAAATAAATATTCCCGACGCAGAATAACATTGAGATTTTATCAAAGGCATGCAAAGAAACTCCAGACGAAAACAATTCATTTCTTTTAATAACCGGAAGATTCTTAACTTCTCCAACAGGAATAGTTTCAATATTCGGATTGATACTCGCTATAATAGTCGGGTTTTTGGTATATCAGAAGAAATTTGCAGGAGTTAAAACAAAATAGACTTTCTTCTTGCACTTAAGCAACTCAAACAATTTATTACGAACTTTAGTTTTGTCATTTTTTACAATTTCATAAATATTCATAACAGATTTAATTACTGGTTGCTGTTTTATCTGATTCTGTAACCTATTCCAAATTAGTTACACTTTAACCTTATTTCTGTAACCTATTC
>CAZLSF010000012.1:0-16500 GCA_964562245.1 uncultured archaeon
TATGCCTACTGTTTTGGCAGATGGAACTTTCACAGATGACGATGGAACAACTTATGATTATACTCAGACAGTTGATTTAGGAACAGCTCCTAAGTTTTCTTATGTAAAATATGATTCTGATGAAGATCCAGCACTTGTAATTGATTTGCAGAATACAGATTCAACCACACCTCTATACACACTAAAAACAACTTTCTCAAAAACAGTAAATTTAACTTCATCAAAAAGCGAAGGAGAAACAATAACTTTGTTTGGAAAAGATTATACAATAGCTTCAGAGACCGATGATTCAAAGTTAGTATTGTATGGTTCAAGCGAATCAGTAACTTTAAATAAAGATGAAGAAACAACAGTGACCGTTGGAGACAGTTCTTACACAATAAAAGTTGTTGGTTTTGATTCAGCCCACAGTAAAGTAATTTTGAATGTAGAAGGAACCACAAACAGTGTTGCAGAAGGAGCATCAAAGAAAATTGGAGGTTTGCAGGTTTATGCAAAAACTGTAACTTCATGGGATAATGGAAATGCAGGAATTGCAATTCTTCAATTAGGTTCACAGAAATTGACACTTGAAAATGGACAGGCAGTGCAAGTAGGAGACGATGATGAGGATATTGACGGGACTCAAGTAACTTTAGAAAATACAACCGCTGCATCAACTTTAGAAATTGCTGTGTATAAACCAGATGGTGATTCTGACTACATTAAAGTTGGTGGTGATTTTGAAGACCCTGTTTTTGGAGCTTTTAAAATAAGCTTTGCAGGAGTATCTTCTGAATTAACAGCAGATACAAGAGATCAGATAAAATTAAGAACTTCTGGAGATAAGAAAGCATACGTGACAGCTACAGATAAAAATGGAAATACAAATGATGTGTATGTTGCATATTTAGAGGGTAACAATGATGTACAGTTGCTTGATGATGATCAAAAAACAATAGCAGTTGTGGAAAATACTTCGGTAGCAAAAGATGAATATACTTTCTTAGCACCAGCAGACCCAAAATACACACACATGGTTAAGGTTAAGAAGATATACACACATGCTTCAAAAGGTTATGCAGAGTTTAAGGATGTTTTCAGTGGAGAAACTTATAAAACTGTAACAGGGGACTTTGATGCAGTAGATGAAACTGCAGACTTGGTTGTAGATGGAAAAACCTATGTAGTAACACTTACCAATGTTACTTCAGGTAGTGAAAAAGTTGCAGTAGTTTATAACGATAGCAAAACAGTAGTTTATCCGGCAATAGAATTGAAGAATGGCGAGCAGATTGCTTTAACAGAAGATGTAACACTTTCATTAACAGATGATGTGGACATTATTTTACCTGGAAGTTCTACAGCAGTAGATACAAGCGAGTATTATAATATAGCAAATAACACTATAGAAGGAGCAAAATCAGTAAAAGTTGGACAGGTTTATTATGTCTTTAATGAAACAGTAGATAGTGGTAGTACATCAACTGTAAAAATATCTGTGAATGGTTATCAAAATACAACAATTACAGGTGCATCGGATGATGCAGCAATTTTAATAATAGAAGAGCAGGACAGAGCAAATGAAAAACATGCAATAGTCGCACCTATAATAGACAATGATAACGACGGTAGTTATATAGGATATGATACTTTAGTGTTTACACAAAGTACAACTGCTAATGAAGATACAGAAAATGACAAAATACATCACTATATAGATTACTATGGTACATTTGCAGTTAAAGATACATCGGATACACATCACCATATACATACAATATATTACCCAGATGAACAGATGTATGCTTTGGTAGGTGTAGGTACTGAGGTAACAGTAGGTGGCGGAACAGGTTCAGCAACATATAAACAAGTAGTTCCAATAAAAGATAACATTGCAAGACTTGACACAGACGCAGAAGTTGAATCAGCAAAGGGCAACAAAAACATGATACTTGTAGGTGGTCCTGCCGTTAACAGGTTAACAGCAGCCGTACTTGGCTTAACTTATCCAGCTTACGGAGTAGATTCAACAGTGCCTGAGAATGCAGCAATGATTAAAGTGGTGGAAAACGCTTTTGGCGGTGGTAAAGTAGCATACGTTGTAGCAGGTTGGGAAGCCGCAAACACACAGGCAGCTTGTAGCGTATTGCAACAATACGACAATTATTCAGCACTAACTGGAACTGGTGTAAAAATATCTGGAACTGCAACTCCTTACGAAGTAACTGCTCTCGAGTAAATTACTTAGATAAGGTATATCTAATCCGAAAAAAGATTTTTTAATCTTTTTTATTTTTTTTAATTTCTATAAATTTTATATTTTAAGTTATATCTATTTTTAAGAATATTTTGAGAGAATATAATATAAATAATCCAATGCAAAATAAACAATTTTTTTGAAATAATTTTTCATTTTCAAATCCTCAATCTCAACCAGACAAGGGCTTTCAGGAAACTTATACTCGTGGTAAGAATGTTTATATTTGAGTTTCTGGTTTCTTCCCATTGCACTCCAAATTCTTTAATTTTTAATCCTTGTGCATTACCCCTGATTATTAATTCAGTATCCCAGAAAAAATCTTTATTTTCAATTTTCTCCAAAAGAGGCATTATTTTTTTGCGATTAAATCCCTTAAATCCACATTGATAATCTTTTATTTTCAATCCAAATAAACTCCGAATCATGTAAGAATAAACAGATGAAATAATTTTCCTTGTAAATTTTCTTTTTACTTCACTATTTTTATTAAACCTTGATCCAATTACAATATCATAATTCTGTTTTAGATAATTGAGTATTTTTGGCAGACTGTTTAAGTTGACAGACAGATCCGCATCCATAAATACAATAAACTTCAAGTTTGATTTTTTTATTGCTTCTTCAATACTTTTACCCTTTCCAGTTTGACTATTTCTTTCAATTAATTCCAGATTGGCATATCTTTTTTTTAGTGTTTTTGATTTTATCAGGGTGTCATCCATGCTCCCTCCATCGGAAATAATCACTTCAGCGTTTAGTTTATTTTTTTCAAGGAAATTTTCTAATTTTAAAATTGATTTTTCAATAATTTTTCCTTCATTATAGGTGGGAATTATCAGGGTAAAGCTCATAATAGATACTTTTGATTGTTTTAGAATATAACTTAATTTTCTACGGTTTTTTATGAAACTAATACAAACCAGAAAAGAATTGTATCTATTATCTTCTTTAATGATTTTTCTGTTAGTTATTTTTTTGTTATTTAATAGTTTGAGTCCGGTTCTTTTGTGGGACGAATGCGCTTATCTTGGAAATGCGCGAAATCATTTAGGTGGAAGTAATTTTATCGAGGATTTTAGATATCCTCTTTTAGAATATATAATTGCTTCTGTTTGGTATTTTACAGGTGAAAGTATTTTTGCAGCCAGATTTATTATTATTTTAATGAGTTTGTTGACCGTGTTTGTTTTTTATTTAATTTCAAGGGAATTTTTCTCCATAAATGATTCTATTTTAATTGTTTTTTTATTTTCCATTTCATCACAATTTATTCTTTGGGGTTTTAGAGTTTATACAGATATCCCGGCGCTTATGTTTTTATTATTGTCTTTTTTGAGTTTTCTTAAATATAGAGAATCTGGAAGATTTGCGTTTATTTCAGTTTCAGGTGCTTTTTTTGCATTGGCTTTTTTATCCAGATTTACTGTAGGTTTGTTTGCTTTGGCGGTGCTTATTGAATTTATACTAAAAAAAGATTATAGAGGATTTCTTTTGTTTGCTTCGTTTGGTTTACTGGTTTTATTGCCTTGGATGGGTTATAATTATATAACTTATAATGATATTATTTGGGATTTCAAAGAACAGTATAACATAGTTGCGAATTACACAACAAATCAACCAATTACACTGCAATTAAACAATTTATTTTTAACACTCGGGTTGCTAATTTTTCCTCTACCATTTGGATTGATTTTTTTGACTAAACACAAAGAATATTTAATTGTTTCTTATACAATAATATCTTTGATTTATTATCTGTTTTTTGTAAATATGAAGTTAGCAAGATATTATGTTGTTTTTTTGCCATTTTTGTATTTGATCAGTTATTCTGGTTTGATCTGGTTTAGTGAAAGACGGGTTTTAAAGAAATTTAATTTTAAAATTATTTCATTACTCCTAATTTCACTTTACAGTATTTTTTTATTCTTAGGTTTAATTCATATGAGCTTGGAGAATAATTGCGATGCCTATAGAAGTATTTTAAATTCGGTTCAATATTTTAATTCTCTTGAAGAAAAACCAAAATTTATAATCAGCAATTACTGGCCATGGTTGGGTTATTATCTCAATACTTCTGTTTCAAGCACCTGGGATGAGAATATCACAAACCTGATAAATATTTATAATCCGCAATATTTTGCTTATAATTCAATTGTTGGGACTGAGTATAACAAAAGTCTGTTGGATGATCATGAAAGATTATTATTGGTAAAAAAAATAGAGGGAGGTTGCAATCAGGAAATATTTATATATAAAGTCAATTAGTCTAGTTGGGTCTAGTAGTAATTAATTCTATTATTTCTCTTTTGGTTTTCAAACCAGAATAACTTTTCCCATTAATTACTAATGAAGGAACTTCGGTAATATTAAAAGATTTTGCCAAGATATTAATAGTGGATAAATTTAAATCTTTATCTAAAGCGAATATCATAGTTTCAGGATATTGTTTTTTTATGCTATCGAGATAAATACCTTGGTCTTTGCAGTCATCACATTTTTTGTTTGAGTAAAAATAAATAACATCTACTATATTTTCATCGCAATTTTCTTCCAATTTATTGGTCATTATCCAATATCTGATCAATAACAAGTTATAATCTTTTTTGATATCTTCATATTCTTTAATTCCAAATCTTTTGCTATCAGCACTGCGTTCATAATAGGCAACTCTTTCTGCAAGGTTCTCTATTTCAGGCAACATATCATTAATGTAAGTATTAAGACCCAAACATATTTTTTTATCAAGGGAATCGAGCAATAAAATATTTGTTTCCTGTGTGTTTCTCATTCTCTTAAGAGATTCTAAATCCTCAGATAAACTGCTTAATTTATAATTACTAAGAATACTTCCAAGAAAAAGACCTGCGACGAAGACAGATAGGGTTATAAAGAATACTATGATATACAGTTGTGCATCTATTTTTCTTTTTACCATTTATTATCTATTTTAAATATTTCATATACTACAGCTGCAATCCAGAATATAGAATATAGGAAAGGATAAATAAATAAATACCCAAAATAAAATATTTTTTTTGTTTTAAAATCTATTTTCTCGCCTGAAGTATATAAACTAAGAAGGACAGTAATTATACCCATCAGGAAGAACAATACAAAAAAATAACTATAGGAACTTACATACAAGATGTCAAAATTAAGCGTCCATTTAGACCATTCAAAACCAACTAGAGACAAAGTATGCAGATATTCTAAAAAATTTTTAATGAATGTATATAAAGGCATGAAGAATAAAAATCCAAGAATAAAAATCCACGCAAAATTAATTGGCAATATAAACAGACCAAGATTTCCATATTTTGAATTTCCAAGCAAATGCTTATATTGTAAGGTGGTCTGTAAATATCCTCTATACCATCTTACTCTTTGGCGGAATAATTCTTTGAAAGTTGCGGGAGATTCTGTGTTAACATATGCGTTTATGCAGTTTTCAATTTTGTATCCTTTTTCATACATCCTGAAAGCCAGTTCAGTGTCTTCCACAAGGCTGTGTTTATCCCATCCACCAATTTCTTTAAGTTTGTCTGTTCTATAAATAGAGCCCGGACCCGGAAGGACATACTGACAGTCAAATATTGCAAACAGTTTCCTTAGATAAATTGAAAAGATATATTCCACCCATTGTATTTGTTGCATAAATGTTTGTGGTTTGTTAATTTTCATGGCTGGAGAAATAGCAGCAATCTCTTTGTTATCAAAATGACCTATTATTTTTTTCAAGTAATCTTTTTTTGGAAAGGAGTCTGCATCCATAGACACAACAAATTCAGTATCGACTAATTTTAGCGCTGTGTTGAGCGAGTCTGCTTTCCCTGTATTTTTTTTATTGATGACAATCACTCTTTGGTTTTTTATATTTTTGCATATTTCAGAAGTTTTATCTGTGGACCCGTCGTTTATACAGATAATTTTTATTTTATTTTTAGGATAATCAAGATTTAAAACTGAATTTATGCATTTAGGGAGGAACTTTTTTTCATTATAAGCCGGGATGAGAAATGTAACTGAAGGATAATTTTTTATAGGTTTGTCAACAAAGAATTTGTAATGGTTCTTAATAAAAACAATAAACCATAAAATAGAACAATAAACCATTATGAAATAGCAGAGCAACTGGACAGTATCAAATATTCCAAAATATCCAATAGAGGAAAACATCATAATTAAGTACCTGTAATTTTAGAATATACTTAAGATATTTTGATAAGTAATTAAATTATGAGACCCCCGGAATTTGCAGGTAGTTTTTATCCTTCAACAAAAGGTGAACTGAAAGCGGAATTAAATCTATTATTTCAGGTAAAGACGGAATATTACAATAATGCTTTAGGCATCATTGTTCCTCATGCAGGTTACCTGTTTTCAGGTCAGGTTGCGGCTAAGACCTATAAAGCAATTTCAGGAACAAATAAGAGGAATTTTGTAATCCTTGGAGTGGATCATCAAGGAGAGGGTGTTATTGCTACTTCAAAAGAGGATTGGCAAACCCCTTTAGGGACAGCAAAAATAGACGAGGCTTTTGTGGATTATCTGACAAAAGAACAGGCAATTATACAGGATGAAGGTGTTCTTAGAAGAGAACATTCAATAGAAGTTCAGATTCCTTTTTTGCAATATCTTTTTGATAATTTTGAATTTGTCCCTGTGCAGGTGCCAAATATCTCTTACAAAGAAATTCTTGAACTTGCAAAATTATTGAGTGAAGAAAATTATTTTTTTATAGCGACTTCTGATTTAATCCACTATGGTCCTTCATATAATTTTTTTCCAAAAGAAAGTTTGTATGACCCGGAGGATTATGTTAAAAATTTAGATAATGAAATAATTAAACAAATATGCAAATTTGACGGGAAACCTTTTTTAGATTATACAAGAGAAAAGGATTTAACAATTTGCGGAGCGACACCAATTACTTTGCTTTTAGAAATCACTAAAAAATTAGGAGGTAAAAAAATAGAAAAAATAGCATATGATACTTCTTTCTCTTC
Organism: uncultured archaeon; assembly: GCA_964562245.1. GTDB lineage: Archaea > Aenigmatarchaeota > Aenigmatarchaeia > QMZS01 > QMZS01 > QMZS01. The sequence goes on from CAZLSF010000012.1 coordinate 7,249, forward strand.
TTCGCATGACGCTTCTACAATCGTTGGTTATGGTGGTTTAGTTATTTCTTGATTTTGTGATATCTCTTGCCTGACTCCACAATTGTTTGAATATTGGTTCCATCAATTCATTTGCAACATGAGGGCTCTGTGTCCAAAAAGCGATTTCCTGTGAAGGTTCAATTTCAGCATCATTCACCAAACCCATGAGAACATGCTCCCCATCAACTATCTGCAATTTACCCAAAGGCAATTCAACACCTTCTAAATGCTTTAAATTTGCGTAAGGCAATAGTTCCATAGCTTGTTTTCTGTTTCTGGATGTTATAGGACCCATAATATTTATTTCCACGTTTTTACCTTTTAGTTTGCTGAAAGATCTTATATGATCCTTTAAATCCATAATACCTTTTTCTGAGGTTAGTATATTTACCTGTTTTTTTGCTTTTGACAATAAGTTCTTTGTCTGCAGTTTTATTTTGTCTTCGGATTTAATAATTGCATTGAAACTTCCAGGGGAAATCATTTTTAGATCTTTTTTGTAGAGTGAAACCAAATCAGTCATGATCTCGCTTTTTTTTAGTTCTTCCAATCTTGTAATTGTTAGTTCAGCTTCTTTTTTTATATTTGATTTAAGATTTTCAAATGCTTCTTTTGGTTCAACTGCAACGTATTTGAAAGGACTTCCATGTTGCACCACCACAAAACCTTTTTGTTCAAGAGACTCTAAAACATCGTAAACTCTTGCTCTTGGAACACGGGATAATTCAGAGAGTTCACTCGCGGTTGCAACTTTTTTGATTAGGATTGCGGTGTATAAATTCCTCTCATATAGGTTAAGACCTATACCTCTCAAACTTTCAAGGACTTTTCTTGATACTGTTTCTGGTACTACCATACAATATAAATAACAATAACTTTTATATATAAAAATACACTCCTGTTTTGTGAATACAAACCATAATATTGAACTTATTAACATTTTTAATGATATTATAAATGGGTTTCAGGAAATTTTTGCTTAACTGGCAGGTATTGTTGTTATTGTCATTCATAATAGTTTCTATAGTGGCCATAGGTCCTAAGATAAATCCTTCAGGTGTTATAGTTACAAGTGTTGGAACCGGAGCTTTTGAGGGAAAGATTAATTCAGGCACAATAATTTATTCCGCAAATATGATTGGTCAGGAGCCAAAGGAAATAACAACTCTTGCGGATTTAATCCAATTTCAAGGCGAGAAAGGTTATTTAAATTTGAATACTAATAAAGGGAACAAGAAGATTAAATTGCAGGGAGAGGATATATTCAATATTTCTGTCGCTAAAACCAAATCATCTAATCTGAAATTTGGTCTTGATATTGACGGGGGTATAAGGGCTTTGCTTGAACCAATCCAATCTTCACAAGGAAATGAAACAAAAGTTACTGCAGATGAAATCATATCTGTTCTGGAGACAAGGATAAATGTTTATGGTTTGAGGCAGGCAGAATTCAGGAAACTTGAAATTGGCAATAAAGATCTGATAATGGTTCAGATAGCTGGAGGAACAGAGAAAGAGATAACTGATTTATTGTCAAGAAAAGGAACTTTTGAAGCTAAAATTCCTATAACCGTAAAAAATAATTCCAAGTTCACATTAGGAAATTTTGTTGGGGGTGGTGTTGAGGATTATTTGGTTGAGATTTTGAATAGTACTACAATAAAGATAAATGATGAGATTTACAACATAAATGATACTTTTGTTTTAAAAGGAATTAAATTCAACTTAAAGAATTTGACTTCAAGTAAAGTAGTTATTGAAGGTCTTGTGTATACTACCAAGGAGATCACTTCTGTTGGCATCCCCGCTTCCAGCAATTATTTTGGGAAGGCCGAAGGAGGTTATAAATTCCAGTTTGGTGTGGTTGTCTCGCCTGAGGGCGCAAAAAAGTTTGCTGAAATTACACAGAATTCAGATAAAATAACAACTCTTGGAGGCACTCGATTATCTGAGAAGATTTATTTTTATCTTGACGGCAAAGAAACTGATGCTTTAACAATTTCTGGGAATCTAAAAGGCAAGGAAGTAATGAACCCGGTAATTACAGGACATGGAGAAACAGAAGAAGAAGCGAGGCAGAATATGAATCAGTTAAAAGCGGTTTTAAAATCAGGAAATCTGCCTGTGGAACTCAAGCTTGTTTCTATGGACCGGTTAAGCGCAACTTTAGGCGGAGGTTATCTTTATTTGATTGCAATGGCAGGATTGGCCGCAATATTTTTGATTAGTGCGGTTATTTATATAAGATATAGAAATCTTAAAATTTCAATAGGCACTATTATTACAATGCTGTCAGAAGTAATAATTGTTCTTGGTTTTGCTGCATTAACTAACTGGAATTTATCCACACTTGCTTTTGCAGGAATTGTTGCGGCAATTGGTTTTGGGGTTGATGATCAGATATTGATTATTGATGAGACTAAAAACAAGAAGGAAAGGTATTCTCTTAAAGAAGGTCTGAAAAGGGCTTTTTTCATGATTTTCGGCGCAGGCGCTACAACAGTATGTGCTATGCTCCCAATATTATTTGCGGGATTTGGCGTTTACAAGGAAATTGGAGGTTTTGCTTTAACAACAATTATTGGGGTTTTAATTGGAATACTAATTACAAGACCGGCTTTCAGCAAATATGTTGAATATGTTCTGGCAGAGTAGCTGATTTTTGAGTAATAAATTAGTTAAATATTTCATTATTTTATTATAGTAACCCGTAATGAAATTATTGGATTGGTGACTGGAGAATATCCAAATATGAAAGTAAGTTATGTTCCAGGAGAATATGAAATTATTGAAGGTGATAATGTGCATCTTACACTTTTACCCGCATTTTCAATAAGGCATTCTTTAGAGGACACGAGGAGGATAATAGGAGGATCTGACCCTTTGAGTAATTATAAAATAAAAAAATACCTATAGAAGATCCAACAGATTTAACTAATTATAATGACCTTTTCAAATTCAGTGAATTTATAGACGAAGAACTTGAAGGAAGGGATTTGGATAGATCACATTATAGTTGGGGGAGTAAAATAGCTAAAATCCTAAATATTAAGGAAGAATTTAATGGAAAAGAATTATTGGATATTGTTGGTTCTGTGATGGATGCAGAACAATTATTTGCTGAAATTTATAGAAAAAATGAAGAAGATAGTTTAAGAGATTATGACAATTCAAAGAGATTATTTTATAGTTCTCAAATATTATAATAATTGAATCCTATTTTTAAAGATTTCAATAAGATTATGGTATTCAAAGAAATCACCAAAAAACTGAAAACAGAAAAACTGCATTTTACCCTTATAGACCCAGATAAACAAACAATAGATCAAGTTGCAGAAATCGTAAAAATAGCGGAAGAAGCCGGAACAGATGCATTAATGATTGGGGGTTCAAGTTCAACAGTAATAATCCAGCTGGATGATACAATTAAAAAAATTAAAGAATCTTCGGATTTGCCTATAATCTTATTTCCAAGCACCCATGCAGGAATATCGAAATATGCCGATGCAATTTTTTTTATGTCTTTGTTAAATTCCAGAAGTATGGCTTATGTAGTGGATGAGCAATTAAAAGGAGCTCCTCTTGTGAAAGCTTATGATTTAGAACCAATTCCAATGGGTTATTTGATGTTTGAATCAGGGAATATCTGTACTTCACAGTTTGTTTCTGATGCCAAGCTCCTGCCGAGAGACAAAGCGGACGTTGCTGTTGCGTATGCGCTTACAGCGCAGTATTTCGGGATGAAATATGTTTATTTGGAAGCGGGTTCAGGGGCAGAATATCCAGTATCAGATAATATAATTAATTCTATTAAAAAATCTCTGGATATCCCGGTGATTGTAGGAGGTGGGATAAGGGATAAAGAGATGGCAAGAAAGAAACTGGATGCTGGAGCGGATATAATTGTTACAGGTACAATAAATGAGGATAATAAAACCAGGATGACAGAAATAATAACTGAAATCAAGAATTATAAATAATTTAGTCAACAATTACCTCTTTTAAATTTTTAAACTAAATTAATTTAAGTTGGCGACCATAGCGGAAGGGGTACACCTGTTCTCATCCCGAACACAGAAGTTAAGCCTTCCAGCGATTTGGTAAGTACTGCCTTATGGGTGGAAACATCATGACGTTGCCGACTTATTATATTTATAGGAATAAGTATAATTCTTAACATTACAAAATGTTTAAATTTTATAAATATTGAATTATAACAGGAATTGAGATTGAAATTAAATCCAAAGCACCAGAACATAAATATAAGTTGGATGAAGCAGGGCAACAAACAGAAAAATTAAATAAACTTCAGGAATTTTATTAATCTCTGTAATAAAATCAAATTTTAAATTAACCCAACCAAAGGTAAAACATACAACAAAACCTGCGTTATTCCAAATCCAAGAATAGCAATTTTAACCCTATTAATTACTTCAATATCAGACATTATTAAAAATGCGAGAGCAATCCAGCACAACAAATCAAGAATTACAAATCCAAAAGGAATTCCTATGAAATAAAAACTAAGAAACATAAAAGCAATCGACGGCACAATATTCGCGGCAAGAGCAATCAGAATTGCGTGTTTAAATTCTAAATTATGTTCAATAATATTGCTTGAAAGCATTATCCCAATTGCGGCAAGTATTGAGGGGATTAACCAGTTTAATAAAGTATATATATCAGACACCATAATATCCATTAATTGTAAATATATTTATTTCTTTGCGGGTTTTTTTCTGTCCGCGATTTTTATTCTTTTTTTGTCTTCCATTACAATAGAGACAATCTGTAGGTTTGAGGGTTTTATAGGAATCTGAATCTCTTTTCCATCTTCTTTTTTTCTTTTTATATCTTCAACATAAACAGATAAACTTTTCAAATTAAGACCTGTAACTTTTGAAATTTTACCTTTAAAACTACCCTTCATAACTTTTACTTTATCCCCCACCCTTACTGGAAAACTTCTTCTATTGTATTTTTCTTTCAGTTCAGAGCTAAGATTTGTATGCATGAGTTTCTGTCTTACATGTTTTGGCGCAGTTCTCATATATTTTCTCTGTTTTCTTGCCTGCACGCTTACATTCCATTTACTGCTAAAGTGCTGTCTCATTAAATTATTAAATAAAAACTAATAAACCTTTTTTTCACCCAGAAAAGTTTTTTCGGGAAATAAAATCATTTATATATAATTCCCTTTATTAATCTATGAAGCGGATTTCTGAAGATTTTATATGGGGAATAATGATTTCTGTTTTAATTCTTACAATATTTATTGTTGTCTCTCTATTTTCCCAGTTTCCAAACACAACTTATAATATAATCTTCCTCCTTATGACAATAAATATGGCGGCTGTGCTGTATCATACATATTATATTTCAAGGACAAAATTAACTCAAGGCGAGACAAAAGAAGAATTGAGAGTAAGATTAAATTTAATAGAGCTTGGCAAGAAAGAGGCGGAGAATCGTTATTATAACAGAAAAATAGGTAATAAAATATATAACAAGATAATGCAGGATTATGAACAGGAAGATATAAAGCTAAGAAGTAAACTAAAAAATTTAGAATCTAGAAAATAGAAAGAATTGCTTGAGAATACCAATTTTTAACAATCAAGAAATAATTTATTTGAATTGTTCTGATTCTGCCAACAATACCAGTTATTTCAAAATCTCTTGAACCTGCAAAATCTCTTTTTTCTGTTTTTTTGGTTTTCTCAGAAGAATCATTCTTTTCCTTGCCCCCGGAATAGAACCGTCTATAAGCATATATTTGGTTTTTACAAGACCATACTCCTTAAATCCTTGTTTTGGATTAATCTCATCAAGATTATCTGAAATTTTTAAAATTAATTTGTTGTATTCAGTTCTCTGGTGGAATCCCATCTGACCCGGCATTGGAACCCTCCAGTCAACTTTCCTAGGCGTAACACTTCCTATACTACCAACTCTTCTTCTCCCTTTTTTTGCTTTGTGGCTTCTTAATTTACATCCAAATCTCTTAATTGTGCCTTGTGTGCCTTTTCCTTTGGTGACAGAGGTCACTTCAATTACATCCCCTTCAGAGAAATATTCCCCAATTTTTAACTCATTTCCAATAAGTTCTTTTGCTTTATCCAATTCAAGTTTACACCCAAGTTCAAATATTTCTGGTGTTTTCTTTAATCCAGTTTTTCTTGGGAAATTAGATACTTTTATCCTTAATTTATCAAATTCTTCAGGTATTTTCCCATATTCTTCAGTTTTAATCTTAATTTTCCTTTTCAGATCTTTTTTTAAGTCTTTTGGCAATTCTTTAATATTGAAATATTCTGTTATTTTTCTGTTATTTTTATAAAAAGCAATACCTATCGGATAAATCACCGGAATTTCAAGAACTGTGGCTGCTCTTACAATTTCTTTACCCTGATTTACATTTTTTCTGGTTTCTATTGCAGAATATTGTACCATACCTACTTTGTAACCCGCAAAACCTTGTATTCCGTCGCCAGACCAAAAAGATACTTTAGGGTATATTCTTTTAGCTCTTACTCTCGGCCAAAATTGTAAACTCCCCCTTCTTGGTCCATGCGGTGTTGCCATTGTATAATTTAGATTATAAATTTAAAATAGAGGGATTTCTTGAGATAAAGACTATACCTGGATTTAAGTTTCTTTTTTATATAAAATAAAATATTCTTTTAAAAATATGTTATTCTATAATGGTAATAACTTTAGTAGGAACCGTCCATAATGATAGAAAATGTGATGAGAGGATCAGGAAAATTATAGAATATTATAGCCCGGATGTGGTATTTATAGAAGGTATTGAAAATTGGGAAGATTTCGATAAAGAAGCCGCAGAATTAAAAAACTATTTTTATTCTAAATATTTTGAAAAACTACCTGTTGGACTTAAAAATGAAATTTATAAAGAATTTGAAAAGGAAATAGAAAACTTTAAACAAGGACCTGAAGAATCAGCAAAAGATATTATAGATAATAATCAGGAAGTTATCTATCTGGATGATGAAAAATATATACATTTTCGTTTGGAAATGCTTAAAGAACAATTCGACATGATAGGTGAACAATTATTACTCCTAAGTTCAAAAAAAATAAATTTAGATGAAGAAAATTATAATAGAGTTTCTCTGTTTTATTCTACTTTTCCACAAAGATATCCTGACGAATTTTATAATTTATTATTGTGCAGACCTACTGAGTTAAAACAGATTCTTACAAAAGATTATAAAATTCCTGAAGAAGAAATTGGTAAATGCGAAGAGATAATAAAAGAATATTATAGAAAACAAGAAAATTTAACAGAGTTTCATAAATATGTGAGAGGGGAAGAAAGAGATAGAGGCTGGGTTAAAAAAATTGCAGAAGCTAATCCTGAAAATGCGGTTTCTTTTACAGGTTTGCTTCACACCCTTCCAACAATAGAGAATAATTTTTACAATATTCTCCTGAAAAAAAGATATGATGTTGAATCATTGCCTTTGATAGACGCTGATAATTTATAATAATTGATTTTTTGTCAGTCAATTACTATTTTTAGCCCCCCTTTTCGAAGAAAAAAAGACATTATTTTTCTTTCAGAAAAATGGGTGTCATCCAAAGGATGAATGCATCGTTCGGAGAACAAGTGAACCCTTTTTAAAAGAAATGGTTCTATTATGCCAATAATAGAATTAAAAAATGTTTCAAAAATTTACAAGATGGGTGATAATAAGGTTTATGCTTTGGACAAGGCAAATCTTAAAATAAACGAAGGTGAGTTTGTTGCAATTTTTGGACCAAGCGGTTCCGGGAAATCAACATTAATGCATATTGTTGGTTGCTTGGATATACCCACACAAGGGACTGTTTTTCTAGAGGGGAAAGATATTTCAAAATTTTCAGAGAGCGAACTCGCGACAATAAGAGGGAAAACCATAGGTTTTATATTTCAGACCTTTAATTTATTTCAGACTCTTACGGTTTTGGAAAATGTAATGCTCCCGATGGTTTTTCAGGATATGCCTGCGAAAGAGAGGAAAAAAAGAGCAAAGGAATTAATTGAATATGTTGGGTTGGGTCATCGAGTAGACCATAGACCCGCAGAATTAAGCGGAGGAGAACAACAGAGGGTTGCGGTTGCGAGGTCTTTGGCAATAAACCCGAAGATAATACTCGGTGATGAACCAACAGGAAATCTTGATTCAAAAACCGGAAAAAAAATAATGGAGGGTTTGAAAGAGGTGAATAAGGAAGGAAAAACAGTAATCCTTGTAACTCACGATGCTTCTCTTACCTCTTATGCGAACAAAATTGTGCATATAAAGGATGGGAAAATTGAAAAAATTGAGAAAAATAAATAAGATAACCCCCTTTAAATATTAAAGATGTTTGATTATGAGACAAAAATTATTTGGTTTATTGATTGCAGTTTTGTTAACGGTAATTATCCCTATGGTTGCGTATGCGGACGGTCCGTCAATAAATATAATCCCTCTAAGGTATGAACCAAGCCCGGCCCAACCGGGAGAATATTTATCTGTTTGGGTTAATGTGGAAAATTTAGGAAATGAGAAAGCAGAAGATTTGGTGGTTGTTTTAGTTCCAACATATCCTTTTTTCCTTGATGAAGGAGAAAATGCAACCACAGAAATAAAAACTTTGGATGGGATGGATAACTCAGTGATAAAATATAAAGTCCGGGTTGCGGCTGATGCAGTTGAGGGTGAGAATGAATTAGTAATTAAATATTCTACAAAAGACAGGAATGTCTGGGTTGAGAAAAAATTAAAGATAACAATACAAACTCTTGATGCAAACCTTGCAATAACAGGGGTTGAAAGCAGAGAGGTTTCACCCGGAGAGATTACCAACCTTAAAATTAAATTAAAAAATGAGGCAGATTCTTATCTGAGAGATGTGAATATAAAACTAAATATTTCAGGTTCAGTTTTCTTGCCAATAAACTCGACAGAGGACAGGAAAATTTATCTTATCGGAAGCAAGGAAAATAAGACCGCGGATTTTGATTTATTGGTTTCTCCTAATGCAGGGTGTGGTCCTTATAAAATACCTGTTGTTATTTCTTATTATGATTCTGCTGGTGAGTATTACACAAAAACCAATTATATAACTTTGGTTGTAAGTGCTGAACCTGAGATTATTGTGAATATTGATAAATCTGAAATTCTAACTGCGGGGCAGACAGGAATAGTTTCTTTGAATATAATTAACAAAGGGTTGATA
>CAZLSF010000013.1:0-14853 GCA_964562245.1 uncultured archaeon
ATTCAATAAAGCAGAGACACCTTCAGAAGCATTTATCAGAAAGATAAAAACAGAGATCTGGTTGGGTTTTGTAAAGGGGTGGTTTTAATATGAATAGAGTAAAATATATTATAGAGAAGGGTGAAATAAAAACGGGATATCGCAGAAGCAAAATAGATTATTGTTTATTTTACATCAGGATATAATAAGACAATAAGGTCTTTATTTTACAAATATATTCAATAAATTATGGTTTTGGAATCTTTGTTTAATTTAAAATCTGTAAGGGAAAATCCAATGAATATCTTCATACTTTCTATTATTGGGACTATTGTTGCAGTAATAATCTCGCATTTTTTAAGTCTGAGTGGACTTTTCCTCACTTTTCTAATAACCCTAAGCCTTTTGCCTATAATGATAAGATATATCCGGTATGAGGAAAGCAGGAAGGAATATGATCATTTTTGGAACTATTGTTATTCTTTGAATTTTTTTGAAAGGCACGGAGATTTGATTTTGAGTTATTTTTGTATGATTTTCGGAGTTTCTCTTGTAATTGCCGGAGCTTATTTTGTTCTTCCCGCGGAAACAAATTCATTGATATTCTCTGACCAGACAAAAGTGGTTTCACAGATTACTGGTGGAGTTACGACAGGAGATATTTTTTCAAAAATATTATTCAATAATCTTGGGGTGATGTTGGTTTGTTTTGTATTTTCATTGTTTTATTCTTCGGGAGCTGTTTTTTTGATTGCTTGGAATGCAAGTGTTTTGGGTGTTGTTGTGGGGCAAACCGCAAAGACAATGATGAGCATGTCAGCAATACCTTTATTGTTGTTATCATACATGCCTCATGGTATTTTTGAATTTTTGGGTTATATTCTTGCTGGAATTGCGGGTGGTCTATTATCAATTGCTTTAGCCCGGCATAAGGAGAGTAAAAGGCATTTTTTATTTGTTCTTAAAGATTCTTTGTTTCTTCTTTTTATAGGTGTTGTGGTTATCTTTATTGGCGCTGGCGTGGAGGTGATGTTTGTTTAATCAGATAAAAAGAATTGATGTTGAAATAGACATGGGGAGAATTACTAAATTTTTAACCCTTTATTTCTGTGGTGGTATCTATTATCACTTGATGCAAGAGAAATGTTTGATGAAGATATAAAGAAATTTTAAAACCAGTATTTAAAAAAAGGAGAACTAACAGGCATAGATGAAATTCAATATGGAAAAGATGCGGGAATAAAATTAAAATATCTTGCTGATAAAGAATATAAATTATTCACAATATCATCTTATGAAATTATCTTGGGAAATAATGTTTTGTCTTATTTAGTTGGCAGAGTGAGTGCAACAAAACTTTTTCCTTTTTCCCTTCATGAAATTCTAAGAGCAAAAAAACTGAATGAAATGACAGAAAAAATTAAAGAAAAGATTCTTTGGGAATATGCCAATTACGGTGGTTATCCAAAAGTTGTATTGGAAGAAGATTTTGAAATTAGAAAAGATATTCTTAAAAATCTTAAAGAAACTTTGATTTTAAAGGATGTGATGCAGACTTTTCAATAGAGGATATGGGAAGTTTGTAAAAATTACTCAATTATTTAGCAATCGGATTGGGAAATATTATTTCTTATGAAAATTTGTCTTCTGAATTGGATATATCTTTTTTTACCTTAAAAAAATATCTTGATGCTTTGGAAAAAAGTTATGTTATTAAAACTGTGCCCCCCATTTTATACAAATAAACTCAAGGAAATTACAAAAACACCAAAAATTTATTTCATAGATATTGGGTTGAGGAATGGTATTATAAAGAATTTTAATTCAGAACCAAAAGATAAAATTCTTGAAAATCTTGTTTTTGATGGAATTGTTAAAAAAGAATTTTTCAGTAAAATACTGGTGCACAAAAGCAAAAGTAGAGGTCGATTTCATAATAGAAAAAGAAGGTGAAATTATACCTATAGAGGTTAAGACTTTCATCAAAATCAACAAAAGTTTGAAATCATTCATAGCAAAATATAAACCGAAAACCGCTTTTATTATTTTTCATAAAGGTAAAGAAAGAGAAGAAATGATTGATGGATGCAGAGTGATATGCGCAAATCTTTTTGGATTAATTGAAAAGTTGCAGTCTCTTTGAGATGATTTTCTTAAACTTAAGTTTGACACTTCCAAAAATTCAATTTAGGGTCTTTGCCACATTCTTATGCTTTAAACCCTAATTTTGAAAAATTAATATCTATTTTCTGTAACTACTTTTTTTCAAATTTCGCCTCCTTTTGCAGATTTACTGCCTTTTTGTGAACTGAGTATCTAAGTTGAGCTTAAATATAGTAAAATTATAAACAATAAGATCTTTTCTAAATTAAATTTCAAAAATTATTTAATCACTTTTTAAATAAAAACCCCAAAGCAAATCCTCTAATACATTTTACATCCAGAAAAATCAAATAAAACAATTAAATTATCTCTTTTTCAGAGACGATTATAAAATCTCCAACACTTTTGACTGTTGAAAAAGGAATTAGAAAATTTCCTTTATTGTCGGTCTCAAGATTTATCTGTTCTACTGCTTTTGTTGGAGCTTCAATAACCAGATTCAAGAGTTCACCGCTTTCAACAATAAAGTCAAGGTTTCCAATTAATCCGAATTTTCTCCCGGTTTCCTCTGAAACAATTGTTTTGCCTATGATATCTCTACACATTGCGTCCATAAATAATTAACTAAAATATATATAACTCTTAGATTGGGTTTAATAACTCCTACAAGCATAAACCCACACTTTTGCTTCTTTCCCGCACACAATACATTTTTTGTTTTCAGGGGGATTTTCTTCAGGATAAAGAGTTCCCGCAATCTCGCAGATTTCTTTTATTTTTTCAGCGCAGTTTTCCCCATCAGCGTCTCTTGAACAGAATGGAATTTTTACAAACCCTTCTTTGATTTTTTCTCTTAATTCTTCTATTGTTTCCGCCTCTGACCGAGATGTTTCAAAATTTTTGGATGCAGTTTCCTTTAAATTTTCTTCAATCTCTTTTTCAAGAGTTTTTATATTTTCAGCAAGTTCTTCAAATCTAATGAAATTTTTTTCTCTTTTATCTCTCCTGAACAAACACACTTCTTTTTTGTCAACTTCATTTCCGCCAATCTCAAGTCTTACAGGAATTCCTTTAAGTTCCCAGTCATAGAATTTTGAGCCAACTCCTTTCTCCCGGTTATCTATTTTAACTTCATAATCTTTTAGTTTTTCATTTATCTTTTCGCAATGCTCCAAAATTTCTTTTTCCCTTCCTTTTTTTAAGATTGGAATGATTACGATTTGCACTGGGGCGAGAGAGAAAGGCATGATAAGACCGAAGTCATCTGAGTGGAGTGAAATAATTGAAGCAATCATTCTGGATATTCCCGGACCGTAACAGGTCTGGTATACAAATTTTTCTTTTTCATCTTCATCAGAAAATTTTATATTAAATGGTTTTGAGAAATTCTGCCCAAGATAATGGGTTGTGGAATATTGCAGTCTTTTTTTGTCAGGCAAGAGGGTGTCTGATGCAAAACTGAAAACCGCGCCTGTGAATTTGTCCCATTCTGGTCTTTTGAAAAACAGGAAAGGTATTCCCAGTTTTTTACTCACTTTTGTTGTAATATCCATATCTTCTTTAATCTGGTTGAGAGCTTCTTCTTCTTTTGAATATGCGTTATGAGCTTCTATCCAAATAAATTCTCTTGCTCTCAATAAAGGTTTTGTTGCTTTGGTTTCATATCTGAATACAGAACAACTTTGGTATAATTTGAGTGGCAGGTCTTCATGAGATCTTATCCATAAAGGATAGATTGAATAGAATGCGGTTTCCGATGTTGGTCGAAGAGCTATTTTTCTTTCAAATTTTGTATCCCCCCCTTCTGTAATCCAGAAGACTTCAGGAGAAAATCCCTTAACATGTTCTTTTTCCTTCTCAAAATTTTCTATAGGAATTACTGTTGGAAATGATACTTTTTTGTGTCCTTTTTTGTTTAGTTCATCTTCCCATATTTTGTAAACTTTATCAATAACATTCATGAGCCAGGGTCTAATAATGTAGAAACCCTTTACATTATACCGGTCATCTATCAATTCAGCTTTTTCAAGGATTTGCAGATACCATTCTCCAAAATTCTCATTTTTTGAACTTAATTCTCTTGGTTTTTTCATAATATAGATTAGTGATTTTTAATTGAGTAAATAAGGGTCAAAGGTAATTTATAAAGTAATAACTTAGGTTATTAAATGTTTTTTATCAGGTTATTTTGATATATATTATATAAGCTACAAGATGGAACTGACTAAATCTGCAAAAATAGAAATTAACAAAAAACTTAAAAACCACATAACACCTAAACTCTACAAAAAAATACAAAAATTAAAAGAATATCCTGCATTATATGGAAAACCGTTAAGAACACTTCTCACAAGAATATAGGAATTATATTTTGAAAGAAATACAGAATACTTTACAGAATAGACAAAACAAATAGAACAATAAAGATTATAGGTTTAAAACACAAAGATGAAATGAAAGGAATCTATTGTGGCTTTCATACCAGTATATTCATCAGTTGAGATAGCTATCTAACTTGCTTCATGTTTGCCTTCAATTTGCAATGTTTCTATAAACATATCAAATTTTATATAGTTTAAACCTTATATATTTTAAAATTTTTAACTAAATAGTAAAATGAAAGCCTTAACTAGCAAAGTGGTGAAAAGCCTGAATTCAGAGAGTATTGTAAACTGCGCAGATAACAGCGGAGCTAAGAAAATACAGATAGTTTCATTTAAGACATATAAAGGGAGAAAAAGAAGATTTCCCCGGGGAGGTGTTGGAGATGTTGTAATTTGCGTTGTTAAGAAAGGAGAATTTAAATTAAGGCATAAAATCCAGTATGGTGTTATAGTAAGGCAGAAAAAGGAATATCGGAGAAATAATGGCATTAAAGTATGTTTTGAAGACAATGCGGTTATTCTTGTGGACCAGAAAATAAATCCAATAGGTTCAGAAGTAAAAGGACCAATGGCAAAAGAAGTTGTTGAGAGATTCCTTCATTTAGGTAAGATTGCTTCAATTATTGTCTAAATTATAAACCCATTAAGATATTGTGTAATAGAATCTATTTATATTTTAGAATATATATGTTCTTTAACCGAAATCTTTATGTATTCTAAAGTATTACCTTATAATGGTAACAATATCTGAATTAAGTTCTTTAGTTGAAGGGGATGTATTTAGTATCGAAGATCATTTTCTAAAAGAAGATGGATTTAATAGAGATAGCGGTTATAATGGAGACCCTTGGGCAGTTGCGGATGCACTCAAATCTTTAGGTTATTCAAAAGATGAAATTTTTGAAATTGAGTTAAACAATAAGATATCTTCTGATTTAAAACGACAAGTAAATGAACAAATAGGCTTACCTGATTCTAAAATAAATTACAAAGTATTGTCAATATCAAATCCTCAAGGCACTTCCATTAAAGTTCCTCTTTATAATGAAAAAGATTTTAAAGAGACTTTAGAGTTAATGGACATGTCTTATATTGAAGAGACATCTCCTGAGTATTTGGATAAAATCTATAGTTTAAAAGGCAAAGGTTATATTGGAACCAACAAAACAAATCGTTCTGATTTAACAAGTAAGAAAAAAGCATGGACTCATTTTGATGACTTGGGTATTTATGGTTCTTTAGGTAAACAATTTACTTATTTTAGTGTTGATCCCGAATTAGCCATATCTCATGGTTCTGATAAAGATATTTATTTATTGGAATTGGATTTATCTAATTTATTGCAATATCGAAATATCTTCCGTGATCCAGAAGCTTCGTATAATTCATCAGAAGAAGAAAAGACTTTTGTTGTAATGGGTGGTGTTCCTGTAGAAGCAATAACAAAAATATATCATTTACAGGAATTATGAGATTTAGATGAATTGAGAAAAGAACAAGAATTAAATTTAGATTATTTTACCAAACAAGATATTGAATCTAATTGAGAATCTTAAACGAAGTTGATTAATAATATAAATGAAGAGATTATTGTTATTTCATAGCGCATCTAGCGGAGCTAATATTATTTAATTGTTAAAGTGTATTGCGTGAAAACGAAAGAGATTTAAAAAGAATGATTACAAAATACAAATATTTACGATTATTGATAAAAATATTCAACAAAATATAAAAACTCAAGATACATCAAAGACCAAAAACATCCAAATTCTTCTTAAACTTTTTAGCCAGACTAATATCTTTTAATTTTCCGGATTTTTCTTCTAAAACATTAAACCCTTTTTCATTGTAGCGTGGAATCAAGTGCTAATACACATGTTTGATTTCATCCATATAAATTAAGCAAACCTTTTTTATATTTAATGTTCTAAGCATGGAATTTCTAACAACTTCAACCACATCCATTAAATGTTCATACTCTTTTCTGGAAGGTAAATGTAAATCTTCAATTTTATTTTTCAATACTACAATTACATATCCTTCAGTAATAGGATAACTTGTTATAGTTGTATAGATTTTATCATTTTCATAAAAAATTGCCCCTTTCATAGATTTGGGAAGGTATTTTAGAATCAGAATGAATCAAAGATAACAATCTATTTTTTTATTTTTGAATTTATTCAATTAGTTTTATTTTTCAACAAATTATTAAAATTCCCCCAATCCTTTTTGTTTTTTCTTCTCAAGAATCCTTTTTGAAGTTGACCATTTCAACCTTACAATTTCATTGTAACTTTTTTCATCAAGTTCCTCAAGAAATTTAATTGTTCTCTCATCGGCGGGGTAACCTGAACCAAAGAACCCATATTTTTCGTGTAGTTTTTTTACTTTGGAATCCCTTGTAACTTTTGCAAGTATTGATGCCGCGGATACAACAGGATATTTCTGGTCTGCGCGATTTTCAGCAACAATTTTAACTTCTTTATTTTTCAGTTTGGATAAAATTTTTTCCTTGAATTTTAATGTGTTTGCTTCAATTGCATCAATGAAAATTTCTGGTTTTTTTGATTCAAATGAATTAATTATCTGAACCATTTTTTTTATTTCAATTGTATTAAGGTTTTCAAGTTCCATTTCTTCATTTAATTGTTTTGAAGAAGTTTCAAGAATAATAAAATCTTCGGATAATTCTTTAATCTTGCTAAAGAGTTCATTCCTTTTTCCGGGTGAGAGATCCTTTGAGTCTTTAACCCCCAGTTCTCTTAATTTCCCTGAATTTTCTTTAGAAATAAGTACCCCTGCAATAATTAAAGGTCCTATAACAGGTCCTTTCCCTGCTTCATCAATACCCAACAGAAACCCCATATTAAATTAAGATTTAAAACAAATTAGATTATAGCGGGATAGAGCAGCCAGGAGTGCTCGTCGGGCCCATAACCCGGAGGTCGGTGGTTCAAATGAACATTTTCTTTTTAAAAAAGAACACTCGTTTCAAAGAAACGGTGCCCCATTTGCACAGCAAATGAAGGAAGTCTCAACCCCAAAGAAAACACAATTTGGAAAATCCACCTCCCGCTATTATTTTTAGTTGGTTTTATAAAAATATTTAAGAAGACAATTACATGAGACCTATATTTGATTAGTTTATCTGAGAAATATAAGGGAAAATCAGTGCGAGTCCCTCAGCGAGACAGAACACATCAGATGGAGTTATCTGATTATAATGAACTCAGAGTACAAGTATTTGGTTATATTGAAAATATTAAAAAATGTCTCAAAGAAATTTATCCTCCACAAGATCCTGAAATTATTCTTAAAATCCCCTCAGAGGCGGGTTATCTTGATATTCAAATAATCTATGAGGAAGATGATGAGTCAGGCATTCAGGAGGGAACAACATCCCAGATATTAAGATATTTTTCAAATGATGGGAAATTAATAAATACGCAGGATTTGTGCAGGGTTGAAACAACAGCAATATTGGATAAAAGACTGGAACAAATATTTTATAAATTATTTTAATTATAACAATTCATTATTGAATTATTTCTTCTGTTAGGTGAAATATTACTCGGCAATTTTTTTTAGGAGTTTATTTGAACATTAAATGTAATTTATTATAATGGAGCATAAATTAAAAATTGGAATTATTATTTTGGTGATTGTGACTATTTTGACTGGTAGTTTATTTATCTTAGAGAAAAAATCAAAGAAAGCTGAAATAGAATTTCCCATTGATACTTCTAAAGAAGCAGTTGAGTATGCTAAAACAATTCCAATGAAGGATCATATAAGCATAAACAGAAAAGAGACATTTGGAATACATGCTCGTTATTATGAATACTGTCCAATTATTGATAAAGAGTGGGAATGTTGGACAGTTAGTTGGGGACCAAGTCTTGGAATGGAGACTATATGTAATATTTATTTTAAACCAGATGGCACCGTTATAGGGAATGTTGTTTGTGCAATGTAAAAATTTGAAATAAAATGACAAAATCACCTGCGTCATACGCAAAATTTCTATGTAATTTTGGTTTTGACTTTGTCAAAACTCGCTTAGCCGGTTATACGATTACGGTTTTCAGCTTTCACCCAAATTTAATATAACCTAATAAGTTTGTTTAAATTATTATAACTAATTATGGCAATAGAATTCAAGACAGAACCTGCAGTCAAGAGGAAAATAGCTGATATAAATCCAAATCTAGATTCAAGAATTTCAATAATAGGGAGTATAATTGATTTGGAAGATAGCATGGCTGTAGTTGATGATGGCACTGGAAAAATAGATGTTTCTTTTTCTGAGGAGACTCCTCAACCTGAATTAAAAACAGGACAATTAGTAAGAGTTTTCGGGTTTGTTATCCCAAGCGAACAGGTTGAACTGCAGGCGGAAATAATACAAGATTTGAGCGAACTTAAGACAGAGTATTTGGATATAATAAGAAATTAAAATGATATCAAAAATTAAAGAAAAGATAATTCCGCAACTCTTGCTGAAACTATTTTGCTTAGTGTTGCCTGTTTTCTGACTCTTTTCATCCTATTTGCAAGGACAAAATCCCCTATTACATCCCGAGCCCAGTTTGCAAAATCATTTCTCTCTTCATTTACATGATGAAAAAAAGTTTCATCATCAAAGGTTTTAATTACATTTGCGAGTTCTTCCATAGAAGCTATAGTAATGCCATTTTTGGTGTAAAATTCTTTACCAGCTTCAACCGGTTCTAAAAATTGCTTATTCATATAATTATTTTTAATTTTTTTTATATATTCCAACCTTAGCGTTAAATCACTTAAAATATTCATATAGGTAATGAATGCATCATATGGTGTTTTATAAGGGTTAAAATATTTGTGAACATCCCCATCAGAGAACCATTTAGTGCACATGTAATAGAAATGGTCGGAGGTTTGGAGTTTTCTCCAGTCATCGATTAGTTTTTCATCCCCGTATTGTAAAATATCTCTTTTAAGGCTGTAAAGTTTTGATGATGCAGTTTTTTGCATTTTGTTGCCAAGCCATGCGCTTAAGTCCCTTTCTGAATCAGCCCATGAAACTACATTTGGAAAATCAATCTCTGAAACCGAATTATACCGGTTTATTGCTTCAGTTGGAGTCACAAAATCATCTCCTTTTTCAAATATTTTGAAAGGGAAATGTTTCAGAAATTCAAATATACCAGTTTCTTTCCACTGATGTTCTCCAAAAGTTTCATAATCCATGAACAGGTTTACAAGGTTGCCGTTTCCATTATAATTTGAAATCCATCCCGCGAATTTATCCGCTGTTAGCGGCCAGCTTTTCCAGGTTCTTTCAGAAAACCTGAAAGCAAGATCATCGCTTAATTTATATTGTTTAAGCAAGATTTTTATGTTGCTGTTTTTACCCTTATACATAAAGCAGGGATTTCTCCATCCAAGGACTTTATCCCATCCTTCAGCGAGAATACCTTCATACCCCATTTCAGACACAAGTTTTCCGATTTCATTCTGATACACTAATTCAGTGTTCCTGAATATTTTGGTTTTTACTTTAAAAATGTCATACAGGGTTTTTTCCTGATGTTTTATCTGCATTTTAAATTCTTCTGAAGAAAATACAGAAGCAAGGGAATGGTAGTAAGATTCTGAAACAAGATTGCAACATCCTGTGTCTACTATTTTTTGGAAACTTTCAAGGGCTTTTGGATATTCCCGCAGCTGTTCTAATAAGGTGCCTGTTATTGAAAAACTTACTTTAAATTTGCCATCTGTTTTGTGAATTAAATCAAGAAGTATTTTATTTGTTGGCAGATAACTTTTTTTAATGATTCTTTCAAGATACATCTTGTTTTTTGCGTCATCAAAATAATTTTTTTCCTTACCAATGTCAAAAATTTTGAAGTTTTTTAGTCTGATTGGCTGATGCACATGCATATAAAGACAAACTGAGACCATATTAATTATAGATTTGATACAGAATTATAAATATTATTAATTTTAACAGCTCTGTTATCCCACGAAATATTTTTAAGTTCTTTGTAAGCATTATCCACCATTTCTTCTTTTATGCTGCTATATTTCAGAATAGATAACACTTTATTTGCTATTTCATCAGTATCCCAGAAGTCAGCTGTAAAACAATTGTTAAGAACTTCTTTAACCCCAGAATTATTTGAAACTATTGCAGGAATCCTGTTTGAAGCGGCTTCCAATACAGTAATACCAAAAGGTTCTGAAACAGAAGGCATAACATATAAATCTGCTGAATTGTAAATATTTTTTACTTCTTCATCTTTCAACCGTCCTGTGAATAATAATTTATCTCCAATTCCAAGGTCACATGCAAGGTTTACCATTTCAGGCAATAATTCCCCTCCACCTGCCATAACGAATACAATATTTTTATCGTATTCTGTTACCTTTTTTGCGGCTCTTATGAAATAATCAGGACCTTTATGCATACTTATTCTCCCGAAATATAACACAACTTTTTTTCGTTGATGTATTTTGTTGTTATTGGCACCACCATTAAATTCAATTGCATTGTGTACAACTTCTATTTTGTTTTCGTCAACATCATAATTTTCAATTATCTTGTTTTTAGTGTAGTTTGAAACAGCTATGATTTTATCCGCTTTGCTGAAACCTTCAGCTTCAATATTATAAACATAAGGATTGCATCCCCCGCAACTCCTGTCAAATTCTGTGGTGTGAACATGCAGTATAAGAGGTTTACCAGAAAATTCTTTTGTTTTTATCCCCGCTGTGAAAGTCATCCAGTCATGGCAGTGAATTACATCAAAGTCTTCTTCTTTTGCGAGTTCAACCCCTCTTTCCGTGAATCTGGAAATTTCTTCTTTCAGGTTTCCCCCGTAAATTTTTGCTTCTTCTTCACTAAGCAGATATTGGTAACTTTTTTCAGTAAGATAAGGACTTAACATTGTATTGATACCTCTTATTGTGATGAGATTTGTTGGAAGGATTTTAAGTTTGTCGCTTTCCCCTTTGATTGGAACAATCAATGATATTTTTGTGCCTAATTTTGTCAATGCGTTTGATAAATAATAAGTAACTTTTCCAAGACCTCCAACAGAATAAGGGGGAAATTCCCATCCAAACATAAGAACTTTCATAGGCGTCATAATAATAACATAACCCGTATTTATTAATCGTAGAATGCCGAATATAGTGGTATAAGTTGTTGTTTACATACCTTGATTTGATGATAAATTTATCTGTTATTGATATTGACGATTTTATTTGGATAATGGCGTTAGCAATGGATCGCAACTTATATTGATACTGTACTTGAGATATAATTTATACAAATATTGTAATATTTTTATAGTCCAAATCAACGCTTAAAGGGTTGAATGTTTATATTGAATAATTATATTATTCATTATGAAGTCATTGATATTTTTCATTTTAGCTTTGATGTTATTAACGGGTCCTGTCAGTGCTTTTTCTATTGGCGCTGCTCCGGGAGTGCATTATCTTGGAGAATTTAATCCGGGAGATAAAGAATATGTAAAATTTTATCTTTTAACCAATGCAAATGGGGATGTTTTGACAACCTTATCTTTTTTAAATCCGCATATAGATTTATATTATCCAGATAAACTTAGATATATATCTGCATATCAGACTTCACAGGAAGATATTTCTGATTGGATAGTGTTTCAGCAGAACCCTGTTTTGGTTTCCCCAAGAAAATCTTTTGTAGTAACTTTAGAAGGAGGAGAACTTGTTAAGGCAAATGCAGAGGTTGTATATAAACTAAATATTCCGAAAGATGCAGAGCCGGGTTATCACATAGGTTCTATTGCTTTATCACCAAAAGTTATTGGGGGTGGTGGAAAGACAGGAGTTTCAATGATAGGATTAACAAGATATATTTTTATTTTTAAAATTAGGGGGGAAGCAGAGAGGAGTGGAGAAGTGAAAAATATTTATGCTGACAGGGTTGGTAAAAATAAGGCGAGGATAGATGTTATTTTTAAAAACACAGGTGAAGACACTATGTCTGTCCAGATAGATAATTTAAAGATATATGATGAATATGGAAATCTTACAACTGTTTTGAAATCAGGATTGGAGTATGTAGCTCCGGGCGAAGTAAAAATCTTGCCTGTATATTGGAATGGAGCTGATGTTAACACTGGATTTTATAAAACTGAGGCAAAAATTAATTATCTTACCGGGTATGCCACCAAAACAACAACTATAGAGATTCCCGATATAATTTCGGTTCCCAGGAAAACACCTTCTACCCCTGAATTTCCTTGGTGGGTTGTATTATTAATTATATTATTAGTGATATTAATAATTTATTGGAAGTCTTAATATGGAAAAAAAGATACAATATATTCTTTGCATATGCGCAGTTGCTGTGGTAATAATATTATATATGTCAATGCAAAATGATGTGAAGAGAGTTGAGTATGATTTAAAGGCAAATGTAACCGACATTAGGATAAATGACAGTAAAATGCTTTTAGGTGTTTCTAATGACATAAATGAGCTTAATTTTGGGGCTATACCAGTAAATGTAAGTCCACAAAAGTTTTTGGATTTGAAAAATAATGAACCCACTCAAGTTTTGATAGAAATCCATATAGATGGAAATATCTCTGAGTATATTGGGTTGACAGACGAGAATTTTATTTTAGATAGTGGAGACGCAAAACAGGTTGGTTTAACTTTTTACGCAACAAAGAAGGGCATTTATAAAGGTAAAATATATGTAGATGCAATTATTCCAACTTACAAAAGTTTGGCGTTTATTTCATTATGGAAATCAAAGTAACAGGGATTATATTTGGTTTATTAGTTATATTGCCAATGGTTATCTATGCAATGGCAATTTCTGTTGAAGTGGAGAGCAGTGTTGATGGAAGGAATACTTTTTTAGAATTTGATAATTCTTCTCCAATAAGTGTTAAATTGGATTGGGAGAATATTGGTTCTGTTGATTGCAATACGCGACTTAGGGTTGATATATTAGAGAATTCTTCTAAAATATATACGAGTTGGAGCAAGAATTCTGCTTTAGCTCCGGGTGGAGGAGACTTTTTTGAAATATATTATCTTCCAGATAAGAACGGGAATTATTCTGCAGATGTTAAGTTAGACTACTGCAATGAACTCGTTCCAATAACATCATTTAATTTTACTTTTAGCAAACCTGAATTTGGTGAATTGAATTTACCTGTTAAGACAAGTTCAACAAAAAGTGAAATCACATTTATTTTAGAACCAGATAGAAATTTGAGTGAGGTGATTATAATGCCAAAAGATTTTCCAAGAGGTTGGATTGTAAATTCGGTCAGGGTAGAAGATTTGAAAAAGGGAGAACCCAAAACAGTTGTTCTTGAGTATGAACCCGCAATGTGGATGCCAAAGAATGTGACTTTTAACATTATATCTGAAGGGAAGTGTCGAGAAGTTGAAGTTGAATTAAAAGAGTCAAAGGATTACACTTTTGTTTTAATTAATTTAGGTATTGCTTTGTTAATTGTTTCAATTGCTCTGAATTTTTATTTCTTGGTTAAATACAGAAAAAATCGGAAGAACGGTGATCATTTGTTATAATATATGATATAAGTATATATTTATGGTGAGTACTTTTAATATGAAGCCTTCTAATTTAAAAATTATCGGTGTCTCTTCAGGTAAAGGTGGTGTCGGCAAAACAACATTCTCAATAAACCTGTCGGCAGCTCTTTATGAATTGGGAGTTCCAAATATTATTGTTGATGGAGATATTTCAAATGCTAATTTATCTGTCCAATTAGGTTTGCACCATAATTCAATCACTCTTCAGGATTTGATGACTGAGAAATTGAATCCTTTGCATGCTATAAGAATACATCCAACAGGATTGAGAATTCTTCCCGCAGCAATTTCACTTGACAACCCAAATACCAATATAAAAAATTTAAGGAAATATTTAAATCCCTTACAAGAGACTTTGATTATGGATTTCCCCCCAGGTACTGCTAGAAATACAACGGAATTAATGGAAGCATGCGATGAGATTATTGTAATTACCACACCTGAAGTAACTTCAATAACAGATTCCATGAAAACAATTGAATTGGCTAAAGAGTGCAGGAAGCCTGTTGCTGGAGTAATTGTAAACAGGGCTTCAGAGGATAAATATGAATTGTCTGTAGGAGAAATTCAGATAATGTGCGAGAATCATATATTGGGTGTTATTCCTGATGATAAAAAAGTTAAGAGAGCAAATTTTGAATGTTTGCCTTATATATTTAGATATCCTTATTCGAAGGCCACAATAGAAACAAAAAGGGCGGCTTCCAGATTATTAGGCAGACCTTATTTTGAACCCAAGTTTAGTTTTTTCAAGGCTCTTTTTGAAAGATGAGAATAAGAA